>NZ_CP024924.1 GCF_002796605.1 Sphingomonas psychrotolerans | reverse complement strand
GGCTGCTGGTGGCCGTCGGGGGCGGAAGCGCTCGGGCGTACACCCGATCTGGTCTCGACTGGTCCGAGAAGTTTGGAGACATTACCGACGAAGCGGCGACACTGGCGGTCGGCTCCGCGCTCATCGACGGCGAGGCCGTCGTGATGGATAAAAATGGCCGGTCGAGTTTCCAGGCCCTGCAGGGAGCACTGAAGGGTGCCCCGGCGAGCATTGATTTCGTCGCCTTCGATCTTCTGGAGCTGGATGGCGAGGATCTAACCGGCCTCCCGCTCAAAGAGCGCAAGGCGAAGTTGCGAACGATCGTGCCGGAGGGCAAACACCGCATCCGCTTCTCCGACCACATCGAGGGCAATGGCGAGAAACTGCTGCACAGTTTCTGTGGCGCTGGACTGGAAGGCGTCATCTCGAAGAAGGCCGATGGGCGGTATATCGGCTCGCGCTCGGGCGGCTGGCTCAAGACCAAGTGCATTAAGCGGCAGGAGTTCGTCGTCGTCGGCTGGACGCCGTCCGACAAGTCGCGCGCCTTTCGATCGTTAATCCTCGGCGTTCACGAGGACGGGGTGCTCCGTTACGCAGGGAAGGTCGGCACAGGTTTCAGCATGGCGAAGATCCTCCGCCTGATGGAGACGATGAATCCGCTCGAGCAGGAGGTGGCCACCGTCAAAGCGCCCCGTAGTGAAGTCCGCGGCGCCCATTGGCTCAAGCCCAAACTCGTGGCGGAGATCGCCTATACGGAGATGACCAACGAGGGAACGCTGCGCCACCCGAGCTATTTGGGACTGCGCGCCGACAAGAAGCCTGAAGCGGTCGTGCTCGAAAAAGAGGAGCCGGTCGCCGAGATCGCCGCACCGGCAGAATCACGGGTAAAAATTAGCAACCGTGATCGAATTATCTTCCCGGAGTCGAACATCACCAAGGGTCAGCTCGCGGATCATTATGCAGCAGTTGCTGCGATCATGCTGCCCTGGGTCGGCAGTCGCCCGATCAGTCTCGTGCGCTGCCCACAAGGCCGAGCGAAGAAGTGCTTCTTCCAGAAACACGACGCCGGCAGCTTTGGCGATACGGTCAAGCACGTGGCCATCCTCGAAAAGGACGGGCACGAAGAGCCTTATCTCTTCGTCGACACGGCCGACGGTCTGCTGACCTGTGTTCAGATGGGCACGATCGAGTTCCACGGCTGGGGCGCTCGGATCGAGGACGTCGAGAAGGCTGACCGCTTGGTGTTCGATCTTGACCCTGACGAGGGCCTGGATTTCGAGAATGTGCGCACCGCGGCTTTCCACTTCCGCGACATCCTGACGACGATCGGTCTGGAAACATTTCCGATGCTGACCGGAGGCAAAGGCGTGCACGTGATCGCGCCGCTGGTGCCGAAGGCCGAATGGCCTGAGGTGAAGGACTTCGCCCACCGCCTGGCTCAGGCCGTCGCGCAAAGCGATCCCGACAACTTCACCGCGGCGTTACCGAAGGCGCAGCGCAAAGGCCGTATCTTCGTCGATTACCTTCGCAACCAGCGCGGGGCGACCGCCGTGATGCCCTATGCCGTCCGCGCGCGGCCGGAGGCCCCGGTCGCCGCCCCGATCAGTTGGAAAGAGATGGAGACGATCGATGCACCCAGCCATTTTCACATCGGTGACGCGGCTGAGCTGGTGAAGCGCGCTGCCTCGAAAGCGCTGGCCGGCTGGGGACGTGCTGACCAGACGTTGCCGGACCTGTGACCTCAATGAAGATCGCCACCTGCAATGTGAACGGAGTGAACGGTCGCCTGCCCGTCCTGGTGCGGTGGTTGGAGGAAGAGCAGCCAGACATCGCGGTTTTGCAGGAGTTGAAAGCCCCGCAGGAGAAATTCCCGGAAAAAACGATCCGGGATCTCGGTTACGATGTCGTCTGGCACGGCCAGAAGAGCTGGAACGGCGTCGCGATGCTGAGCCGCGTCGGCGAGATCCATGAAACCCGGCGCGGCTTGCCGGGCGATCCCGATCCCGCACAAAGCCGCTATATCGAAGCGGCGGTGAACGGCCTGCTCATCGCCGGCCTCTATCTGCCCAATGGCAATCCCCGCCCGGGACCCAAGTTTGACTACAAGCTTCTCTGGTTCGAGCGGCTCATCGAGCATGCCGCTGATCTTCTAGCGAGCGGCGCGCCGGTCGTGCTGGCTGGTGACTTTAACGTCATGCCGACCGAGCTGGACGTCTACAAGCCGGAACGGTGGCTGGACGACGCGTTGTTCGCGCCGGAGGTTCGCGCGGCCTTCTTTCGGCTCCTCGAGCAAGGTTGGACCGACGCCTTGCGGACCATGCATCCTGACGAAACGATCTACACCTTTTGGGACTATTTCCGGAACGCATACGGCCGCAACGCGGGCTTGCGCATAGATCACCTCCTGCTCAGTCCTTCTCTCGCTGACCGCTTGGTCGATGCGCAGGTGGACCGGCAGGTGCGCGGTTGGGAAAAGACCAGCGACCATGCACCCACATGGATCGAGCTTGCCGATGCCAAACCGGCCCGGAGGAAGCAAAAATGACGGCCTCAAGGAGCGGCGGCATCCTGCTACACCGCAGCATCGGCGGATCTACACAGGTTCTGTCGGTACATCCAGGTGGCCCGTTCTGGAGGAACAAGGACGCCGGCGCCTGGCAGATTCCGAAGGGGCTGATCGAGCCCTACGAGGACGCAGAGAATGCGGCTCGACGAGAGGTCGCCGAAGAGCTTGGATGCCCGATCGACGGCGCGGTGATCGCCCTGGGCGAAGTTCGCCAAGCTGGCGGCAAGAGGTTGGTCGCCTTCGCGGCCGAACGAGATTTCGACCCTGCAGCGCTGGTCAGCAATGTGATCGAGATTAACTGGCCACCGCGTTCCGGCCGAACATTGGCCATCCCGGAGGTCGACGAGGCACGATGGTTCAGCCTCGAAGCGGCCCGAGAACACATCCTTGCTAGCCAGGCGCCATTCCTCGATCGGCTTGCCGCCGCCCTTCCGCTCGCTGACCAGATACCGACCTGAAGGAGATGGATGATGACCGAGCTTAGCGCCGAAGACCGGAATGAACTGGACAAGGGATCCTTCGCATTTCCCAAGCAGCGCAAGGAGCCGCTTGAAAACGCGAGCCACGTGCGAAATGCGATCGCACGATTCAATCAGGTCAAGGACGTCTCCGACGCCGAGCGGGATGCTGCGTGGAAGCGGATCGAAGCGGCCGCGCAAAAACACGGCGTCGAGATCAAGGAGAAAAGCTGGCGTGAGGTCGGGAAGAGCTAGCCCGAACAGGTGCGCCGGCACGCAGTGCCGTAGTCAGAGCATCTGTGACTGCGTGGCCACCTCAGGGTAAACCTGAACCACTGGCAGACTACCTTTCGGCAGGACGCGCAGCACTTCGTGGGCGGGGACCGATGGATCCAGCCAATCAGACCATTGATCGCGCGTCAGCGGAATGATCTGGCGAGAATGATAGGGGCGGATGTCTTCCCCCGGCTCCATCGTCAGCATCGTGAACGCTTCACCCTCGGGCGTGGCGCGCCAGATGCCGGCAATGCAAAACCATGGATGATCCCGCATGGTGAAGAGCCACTTGGTCTTGCGCTTCTGCCTGGGATCGTCGGGCTTGGTGAATTCGTAGAAGCCATCGGCCAGGATGAGGCAGCGGTTCGATGTGAACTCCCGGCCCTCCGATCTGAAGTTGTAGACCGGCTTGCCGCCCTGCCCTACCCAACTCCAGCGGCGATTGACCAGCTCGCCGGCACCACGGACATCGCCGCTGCGGACGATCGGGGCGATATCGCTGATTTTGATGTCCTCGCGCGCCTCGACGTTCGGCGTGCCCTCGGGCATTTTGATCTTGATCTTCAGGTCATCAAAGTCCTGCGCGATCGAGGCGATGTCGACTTCCAGGCGATAGTCGTTGCACATTGGTCGTTCCGCTCCAGCCCGTCTTGCGAGTCCTCACTGTTCTTATTATGTTCTTTGCATGGACTCGCCAACCCCATTCGACTCGGATGCTCCTATCGGGAGCAAGCGCGCTATCATTCGATACAATCCGGACAATAGCGCAGAGCTTGAAATGGTCGAGGCGACATGGGGATCCAACCCACGCTTCAGCGACGGCGCGTCGTATCGATTCGTTCGATCCGAGGGTAAGACATTCCCTAGTCACCGCTGTCTCATGCCCGCCTCCGAGTTTCACATGACAGTGAAGGACCGACGCTATCGCGTGCGGCTCGACGACGGCAATTTCTTCTATCTCGCCGGCGTCTGGGAACCGGCAATGGCGGATTATCCGCTCGCATTTCGGATTATCACCGTCGCCGCCAATCCTGAGGTCAGTCGCTATCAGGATCGGCATGGGGCCATCATCCTGCGTCGTCAGGTCATGCGCTGGCTCAGCAAGAGCGTTTCGGAAGCCGACATTCTGGAAGCGCCGCCGGCGCGCACGTTCGTTATCGAAGAGATCACGAGCGGCCCTCGCCAGCCGGCGCTCGCTTTGTAACTCGACCCCTGCCGCTTGAGGCAGGCCTGATCGTTTGCCCCACGAGGATCGGCCTTACGGCTACTCAAGCCACGTGGAAGAGGCTGGGACAAGCAATGTCACCAATGACACTTTACCCAGCGCTTCCTGGTAAAGTGTCACGGATGGCACACAGGGTTTCTGCAATCGGGGCCGGCTCTAAGGATCAATCAGACGGTTTCGGGGAACCTTCTCCGCCATCATGTTGGCAGGCTGCCGGTATCCGCGATCCCGACTCCCGGCGAGACGGACGTTGAGCAGGCTGATCGGTAAAGTGTCACAGATGAATTCAGCAACGGCGCGCCAGCCGTAGAAGCGCTTCACTGGGTCGATCCTCAGATCTACCGGATCGCTCTTCGAGCCGCAGCTTTTGGCGAGGAGCAGCCAAGCGTGTCACGACAGATGCAGCGGAAAGCGCAATCACCTTTCCAACGGTCGGATCAACGGTAACCGCTGTCGTAGATACGCCTAGTGGAGGTTCTTCCCGTATATCCAGCAGGCGCCGGCCAGAGCGCAGAAGCCGATGCCTGACAGGATGAGGGCGCGCCTGGACAAAGCAGCGTCCTTCCGCACGAGCGCGAGCAACAGCGCGCCGAACGACCAGGCGGCGGCGAGCAGGATGATCAGGCCCGAATAGACGAACCGATCCAGGCTATAGGAGCCGCCGCCGATCGAAGGCGCACGCGGGCTGCCCCAATGGCCAATCAGCCCCGCCAGCCATACATAGCCGATGCCCAACAGCGTCAGGCTAATCAGAAAGGCTTTGCGGGTGATCGCGACACTCCTTGCCGGGGATAGGCGAACCGGCACAGGATGCGGTACGCGGCAGTCGATTGCGAGCCAAGGGGAAGCGCGTGACGGATTACCGATCCATTGTCTTTGGGCTGTGCATGCTCGGCTGCTCCGTCGGCGTCCAAGCTGCCACGTCGCAGAAGCGCCCGCCCTCTCCCCCGCTAAAAGCACAGATAGACTTCATGCCGATCGCCTGTGAGGCGCGACGCCTTCCCGTGCGCTTTGGCGCGATCGATGCGATCCATACTGCCCGCCGCGGCGAACTGGTCGTGCCGCCCGGCGACTATAGCCAGGGCCTGCTGCCGCTCGACCCGCGCCAACCCAATGCCGAATTGACCGGAAGGGTGATTTACGATGCGGCGCTGCTCAACGTCGATGGGGAGAGCATGATATTTGAGGTGCGCACCTATGGCTCCGCCGATCTGACGATTCCGCAGACCAGCGAGACCCACTCCTTTCCAGTCACGGACAAGATCGTGCAGCTGCGGCAATTGCGGCTCGCCATCAGCGCGGTGAAGGGCACCGAGATCAGCTACCGCATCACCTTCGTGCCGCCGGCAGCCACATCCGAAACGGAAACCTCATACACCGAGTGTCGAGGAGATGCGCCGCAGATGGTCGTGGCGCCGGCCAAGGAGTGAGCATGCCTTACGGGGCAAGCCCCCCGCCCGTCAGTTCCAGCCGTCGCGACGACCCTCGTTGCTGTCCCGCAGATTGCGGCCGTCGATCGCCGAGCGGCGGATTTCAAGCTCGACCTGGTCGCCCTTGCGGCGAGTGCGGAAATCGGCGTCCTTGAGGCCGTTGCGGCGGGCATAATCCTCGGCCGCTTTTTCGCTACCGAACTTGCCGCCGTCATCAAAATCCCATGCCATGTGTCGTCTCCCTGGTTCGGCCGGCACGGCGCCGGCGGTTCACTCTCACAAATCGAGCCCCAGGCTGCGTTCGGGCAGCGGTGGAAGAAGGTCGCCCTTGTCGGGTTTGAGGTCGGGCGGCGCCTTGAGGTCACTCGCCTTGGTCGCTGTGGCCGCTGGCGCGATCGGTCCGTCCGGAACCGGTGGCAGGTCAGCCAGCATATCGGGGTGATCAGCCAGGTTGATGCCGTCGATCGGCCCGGGGTCGAATTTCGCCGCCGGTGCCGATCCCTTCTTGCCGTCGATGTCGAGCCGCCCGACGGTCTCCAGCGCGGAGGTCTTGTTGCCGGGATTGAGATCGAGCTGGCGCTCGAGCTTTTCCCGGTTGTCCACCACCATGGTCAGCTCATCGCGGACGCGGGTCACGCCGACGTTGAACAACCGCTGGTTCGACAGATTGCGCTCGTGACTATCCATCACCGTGATGGCTTTGTCGGTCGTGATGCCCTGCGCCATGTGCATGTTGAGCGCATAGGCAAGGTCGAGGCGCGACAGCATCGGATCGCCCAGATCAAGGGTCAGCCGCTGCTGCCCGGCGGTCTCGACGGTCACACCATTGGCGTCGACCGTCAGCACGCGCGCCAAGGCGGCGTTGTGGAGATCGCGCGGCTTATCATTCGCGGTCCAGCGGATGCGGTCGCCTTCCCGCACGTGGAGGTCCTTCTTCTGGGTGAGCTCGAGCCGATCGCGTTTCTCGGTCGGCGAGAGTTTCTGCGGATCAAAGCGGATTTTGCGCCGCCCATCGCTCAGTTCGACCTTGCCGTTCGGCAGCATGCGGGTGACGTCGTACCGCCCCATCCCAAGGCCGATGTCCTGCGCGCCGCCGCGGCCGACATCGAGCGTCATCCCCGGTCGATAGGTGTCCGCGTAGCGCAGCTCCTCGCGGGTAAGATTGACCCGTTCGTAAACGGTGAGGTGGATCCCCTCCCCTCGTACCGTGCCCTCCGTCGCCAGGCCGTCCTGGATGCGCTGATTGATGATCGCCCGCGACGCGCGGCCCGACGCGAACACCGCGGTCGCCTCGCGGTCGTCGGACGCTAGCGCCAGCCACATATCGGCGGCCGTCTCCGGCGCGCTCGCGCTTTCATGGACGTTGTCGCCCAGCACCTTCATCGCCTCGCCCGCCTTGCCGACATTGGCGAGCGCGGCCACGGTTCGCAGCGTATCGGTGCGCTGGCGGATATTCTCGTCCATCCGCGCCATGGTGCCGCCGGCCGCCTGGATCATCGCGAACGACTTGCCCGCGTCGATCGAGGAGAGTTGCTGGCGGTCGCCGACCAGCACGAGTTTGTCGACGCCGAGCGCCTCGGTGATCCGGTGGAGCTTCAGCATGTCGTCGCTCGAGACCATTGAGGTCTCGTCGACGACAAGCATGGCAGCTGCGAACTTCGCCTGCGCAGCCTCGAACCGCGGCGTGTCGCGCTCGGTCACGAACCGGTCGTTGGCGAGAACGAAAGAGGCGATCGTCTGGCTCTTGATGCCGGCCCCTTCTGCAAGATCGGCGACCATCTTGTTCTGGAAGGCGAGACCGAAAACATTGCGGCCCTCACTCTCGGCGACCCGGGCGACCGCCTGCAGCATCGTCGATTTGCCGGCGCCGGCGACGCCCTGAATGGTGACGGTCCGATCCGCAGACGCCATGATCAGCGTGGCGGCGGCAAGTTGCCCGGCATTAAGCGGGCGATCGGCGGCCGCCTGCAGCCGCGCTGGGGCATCGGCGGCGGAGATGATCGGCGCGACCCGCCCCGCGCCCGCCTCGACTGCCTTCAGGATGTTCTCTTCGGTGCGCAGCGCGTCCTGCGTGGTGACCATGCTTACGCCTTTGTCGCCGGCACGCGCGACGCCCGGGATAAGCTGGCGGTTCTCGATCAATTGGCCGATGCGGTGCTCGACGGTGTCGATCGTCACGCCCTTCAATCCAAGGTCGAGTGCGGTCTTCGCCAGCAGGTGGACGTTGAACGCCGCCTCGCGTTCGGAAAGTATCCGGACGGCGGACGCGACTGCCAGCTGCGAGCGAGCCGTTGCGGGAGACTGGGTCACCCGCGCGAGCCCTGAATCGACGAGCGGATCGTGCGCGCGAAGGAAGCCACCGACCAGGTCGCGCGCGCCGGCGATCGCGTCGCTGACAGCGCGGAAGCCGCGCTCGAGCCGACTATCCGCAGCGCTTTGGCCCGAGCGCGCCTCGGCCGACGCGAGCAGGCCTTTGCCGTCGAACCCGAGCTCAGCCGTCTTGTCGATCCAGGCTTTCAACAGGCCGTCGCGATCGTCGGTATTGAGTTTGGGATCGCGGGTCTTGGTGGTGATGCCGTCTCGCCCCTTGGCAGAGACGATACCGAGCTCGGCTGCCTTTTCGAGGATCGCCTCGCGGCGCTGGCTGAAGGCGTCGACCACCGCTTTTGGCACGCCCGCAATCTCGAACGTGCCGTGCTTGCCTTTAAGGTCGACCTGGTAGCCGAGCTTCTCGATGCCGGCGCGCAGATAGGCGTGATAGATGGCGCCGATCGTGGTGTTGCTGCTCCAGATCTTGTCGGCGTGGAGCGCCTGCCATTTGCCATCGGGCATCCGGGTCAGATTGGCGATGACGGCATGGACGTGCGCCTGCGGGTCGAGCGCCCGGCTCGTGTCGTGCTGGAACAGCGCATAGACCAGATTGCCGGTCTGGATGGGCACCTTACGCCCCTCGATGTCCTTGCGCCCTTCCGCGAGATTCTTCTCCACCCAGGCCATCGTCTTCTGGACGGCGGCCATGTTAGCAACGAGCAGGCGCTTGTCGCCGGCGACATAGGCCATGAGCGACACCGATTTGGGCGCGGAGAAGGTGAGATCGACGCCATTGCGTCGGTTTTCGACCTGGGCCACGCCCTCGCCTGACGGCAGCGTCCCGCTCAGGGTTTCCTCGAAGGCCTGTTTCGAAACCTCGCCTTCGAGGCCGAGTGTCTCGGCCCCTGCCCCGCCCCACGCGCTCTGCTCGGCCGAGCCGTCGGCCGTGTAGTAATTGTCCTTGAAATCGTCCTTCGCGAAATAGTTCGCGGCACCGGATGCGGAGCGGACCGAGGCGACCGAGAGCATCACCTAGATCCCCATGTCCATGCCATCGGAATCCCGCCCGCTGGCAAAGCCTTCCCTCAGCTCGACGAGGGTCTGATTCTCAACCGGGGTCCCCCGCGGTTGTGCCTCACGGCCCTCACGACGTTCGTCGCTGGTGCGCGTGCCAGCGGCCTGGTCGTCGGGCTTGTCGCGGGCCACCTGCGCCTTGTCGGCAGCATGGCTTGCGGGCGTCGTCTGCTCGTTGCGATCGTCGCTACGCTGCGCCGCGCGCATCGTCTCGGCATTCTCCTCTTCGGTCGGAGTGCTGAGGATCCGCGCCGCCATCTCCTTGGCGAGATTAGTCGCCTCGACCACTTCCTCGACGATCTGGACGGCACCATCCCTCCCCCCTGCCTCACCTCCTCCACCGCCCTCATCGGCGAACACTTCCTCTCCGCGCCTAGACCGAACGGGGCTCATATTGGGTCGCGCGATGAACCCCTGGGCGACCTGGGGATAGTCTTGCCATTCGAGCAGAATGCGCGCCGCCGGAAAGCCATCGGGGAACTTCACGAAGCCATGCATCGAGGGCAGGTTCGTGATGTCGTCGGCGATGACAAGGGGTTCGACCTGCTTGCGCGGCGTTAGCGTCGACGCGTCGCGATTGTTGTTATAGCCATAGCTGTAGGCCTCATCCA
This sequence comes from Sphingomonas psychrotolerans, assembly GCF_002796605.1. Lineage (NCBI taxonomy): Bacteria > Pseudomonadati > Pseudomonadota > Alphaproteobacteria > Sphingomonadales > Sphingomonadaceae > Sphingomonas > Sphingomonas psychrotolerans. The sequence goes on along the minus strand of NZ_CP024924.1, from coordinate 145,559 downwards.
TCTGGCGCACTTCGCGGTTGCCGATGTAGCGTGCGCACTGCTCGGCCGTGTCGAGATCGGCGGTCGCGAGGATAAGCTTGGAGCGGGCGAGCGAGGCAAGGTTGCGAGCACCCTGTTCGCCATAGACTTCGACCAGTTTTTCGAAGCTATGGATGCCCAGGATCATCGCGCCGCCGAATGCGCGCGCGGTCTGGAGGCCATTCTCGATCGCGGGTAGTTTGTGGAGCGCGCCGAGCTCGTCGAACATGAACCACATGCGCAGCGAGCGGGTGCGCGGCATGGTCATGAGGCGGTTGATGCACAGGTCCATCCAGAGCGTCAGCAGGGCCCGGTTCATCGGCAGATCGACATAGTTGGACGTGATGAAAAGGATCGAGCCTGACTGCTTGTCGCCGGTAATCCAGTCACGGATCGAGAACTGCTCACCCTCGTCGGGCAGGAAGCGCAGGACCTGCGCATTGGTATTGAAGACGGCGCGGATCGATTCCGCCATCCGGGCCGCTTCAGGGGCGGTCAGCGGGTCAGCGATGGTGTTGGCGAGGAAACGGTGCACCCGCTTCAGGTCCGCCGTCATGAGGTTCTCGGACAGCGCAAGATTGGTTGTCTGTCCCCGCTCCTGCAGCCGGATACACATCTCGATGAACAGCGTGCGTGCGGCGAGCGCCCAGAAGGGCTCCGACGAGCCGCCGTCGGACGGGATCAAAGCCGCGGCGGCAGCGGTGAACTCGCTATGCGTGCGGCAATCGTTGAAGATCGACCAGGCCGGGCACCGCTGATCCATCGGGTTGAGGATCGTATCCCGTTCGGGATCGTAGAAGGCTTCGACATAGGCGCCGGTCAGGTCGAAGATGACGGCATTGTCCTGCCGCGCCCGCATCTGCGCGACGAGGCTGCGAAGCTCGGTGGTTTTGCCCGATCCCGTGGTACCGATGAGCATCGTGTGCGACTGCTCCATGCGGTGCGGATAGGGGACGCCGGCCAGCGAATAAGGGTGGTGGATGCCGCCGGATTTCCGCTCGGCAAACGGGAGACGCAGCACCGCCGAGGGGCTCAATCGCGGGAAGAATTGACGCGCATCTTCCTCGAATTTCGCGGCGTTATGTTGGGCGATCTCGGCGAAGAGGACGTCCCGCTCGACCAGCATTGCGCCACGTTCGTGGCGTTCCTGGAGGATGGTCTTGCCACGACGCCGGGAGAGATCGACGAACCAGATCGTGATCGGCGCGATGACGAACAATGAGACCAGCAGCGAGCCGATGAAGGCGTGAACCGTGGTTGCCCATGCCTTCTGAACGGCGGGGATATAGGGCACCGTCGGCATGATCGTTTTGAGGATCTCGCCGTTCGGCAGCGTGACGTTGACGCGCTTGTTGGGATTGAGGTCGACCCAGTTCCAGAGCGCCGAATAGAGCTTCATGCAGACGAGCTGGAAACCGTGCTCGTCGAGGCGCAGCGAGAGGATGATGACCCAGGCGGCAAGGAAGGCGAAGAACCAGGCGATGATCGGCAGCCTGGCGCCCGAAAACCACATCAGCATCTCATGGGTGAGGAGCTGGCTGCCGCGCGTAAAATTGCCCGAGTTGCGCTGCACGCGGCCACGCGCGCTATGGTGGGTCAGGGGGATGTTTTTCCCGTTCGAGCGGATGTCCTCACGCGCCATGATATTGGACCAGGCGCTTGTCGGTTTCGGCCACGAGCCGGTCGCGCAATTCGGGATATTGCTCGCGGATGATGACGTCCAAGGCGAGCTGCTGGAACTCGCTGATCCGGGCCATGCGGCGGTGGCTCGCGGTCAGTAGATCGGACGAGGAGAGGAACACATCGAGCGCCGACCGGATGATATCGGCGACGCTGAGTTTGCGTTCGGCGGCGATCGCGCTCAGCCGATCCCACTGGGACCGCTCGAGGCGGACATTGTAATGCCGGTAGCTTGTAGCCAAGACCAACCTCCTAGCAGGGAGGTTGGTGGGGACTGAAGAATGACGCACTTATAGCGTAGCGCGCCGATCGCGGCAAGTTGATCGTCACCGACCGAAGTATTGTAGTCTCTCATACTACGCACAAATGGCTGGATTCCGCGAGTTCTGGTCTCAGCAAAAGCCGTACTACAATGTAGTCTCGTGCTGTTCCACGATAAGCCGTTGTAAATCAACGAGACCTCTGCACCTTCAGGTGCGTAGGGTGTGCATATCCTCAGAGACCGATTCCTTGTCCCTGGGTCGTTTCGTAATGTCTGCTGAAGTGCCGTTATCGGGTCCGGCCGGCCACCGGTCCGCCGACGGGCGGAAGGCGCGAAGCGTCGGCTGCGAAGCAGCCACGCCGCGCGATCGGGGACGGGCAAGCGAAGCGATGCCCTCCCCATTCGCGCCGGGACGCAAGGCCCGAGCGCGCGGCAATTGGGGCCACCGGCCCCATTGGCCAGGCGAGGATCGTAACCCGGCAGGGCGGAGACAAGGCGAACGCCTTGGCTCCGTGAGCTTTGATCCCGGCGTCCGTCCAGGGCGGCGGGATCTCTAGCGAATAGAGCCGTCATCGGGCGACCAGCCCGATGCGCCCCGACCTCACATCATCTTCTTCCGGCGACCCGCCAATGTCGCTATACTCACCGTGTTCATAGCCCGATTAGCGTTGAACAAGAGGCCCTTATGGCAAAGACACTGGAACAGGAGCGTTTGGCGTTCGAGGAAGATGCGCGGCGGCTCGAAGAGCGACGCAAACGGCTCGAAGAAAAGGAGCGCGAGCAGGCGATATCGACCGTCGAGAAGTCGGGTCTACTGAAGCTCGAAGCCAAACGGTTGGCGGCGCTGACGGACCGGATCAAGACGCTCGGAATCGAGGCCGTCGAAAAGCGTTTGGCCGCCTGACGGCATCCTGCCGCGCCATTGGCGCGGCACGGACATGGGGGGTTCGATGCCCCCCATGTCCGTTCCTCTCCCAGCAAAAAAAGGGAGAGGCGCGAGGCCCCTCCCCTGATCCTTTAGAACTCGTCGGACATCCGGCCTGGGACCGTATGGACCACCCGGTCGATGAGCGTCATCGGCAGCGCGTTGTAGTCGCCCTCGTCGACCGCGATGTACCGCCCGGGCGCGTCCTCGACGACGTGTTGGTCGAAGAAACTGTGAAGTGCGCGACGCTCCGCGAAGGCCAGCGCGGCGAGATAGTTGGCGGTGTCGGCGTGGGCGGCGGTCGAGATCGTCTGCATGGTTTCCTCCTGTCGTCTTGAATGACAGGGGAATGGCCGTCGTTGAGCGAGCCGCCGGGTCACGGACGCCGGCACAGCCGGCGCCGCGAAGCGGCGGTGGGGGTCACGATTTTCTTCGGCGGCCACCGCCGCCGGAAGGATGCACTGAGGCCCGACCCGCCGAAGAAAATGGTGGGGCCCCGCCGTCCTTGACGCGGCGGCTCGCTCAACGACACACTCGGAATTCTGTGAGAGATTTTATCCTCTGATGAACGCGTAACGGTGCAGCGGAGACTGCTATAGGTCGCCGCAGGGACAAGATGTGAAGTGGAGTAGCGGGCGTGGGTGAAGCAAAGGGGCGGCGCGAGGAATTGCGGGCGCGGATGATCGTCGAGCTGGAACGTTTGATGGCGCCCACATCGCCAGAGGAAGACGCGCTCAACGACGAGATCCGCGCGCTGAAGTTCTACCAGATACACCGGGTGCCCGATGCGCAGCTGGCCTATATGAAGATGGAGCCGCAGCGCTGCCACCAGAATGTTGGGACCTATGTAAAACTCGACCCCAGCGGCGAGAGCCGGCACGTATCGGGCTGGTGGAAGCGCAACGGCATCTTCTACTTCCATTCGGTCGTGCTGTCGCAGACCAAGCTGCATTGCATCACACCGAGCGGCGACCGTTCCGCGCTCACCTTCGCTCCAGATTTCGATATCGTCTGGCGTGAGGTCGACGGTTTGATCAACTCTAGTCGGCGGGGCGCAGAGGTGCCCTATCTGGTTCGCGATTTTCCCGACAAGGTGATCGCGGAGGCGACCGAGGCACGCGACGCGCTGCTCGCCGGGGCCGATCCGCGCACGATCAAGATGCGACTGTAGATGCGGCGCGAAAGGATGCCTTGTGCCTGAGATGACCGACCCGGCGGGCGCGCTCGCATTGTTTCAGGGAGCGTTCGCGCGAGGCCAGATACCGGTCCAGCCCGGTCGCCTCGATCCCACCCTGTTGTTCGCGCCAGACCGGCCGAATGGCCTGGCCCGGTTCAACTATATGCGCAGTGATGGGCGCACGCTGAAGGCCTTAGTGATGTTCGCGCAAAGCGGCACGGAGGACGGCCATCCCGTCTTTAATCTCGGCTATGCCGTCGCCGAGGCCTTTCGCGGACAGGGACTGGCCAAAGCAACCCTGGCGGCGGCACTGGCGGAGCTGACCGACGGCATGAGTGCCGCCGGTATCCCGTGCATTCATGTCGAAGCCGTGATCGACGTCGATCATGCCGTCTCGCAGCGCGTGGCAAAAACCATTTTCAATGCGGCGCCGGTCAACATTATCGACAGTATATCGGGCCTGCCGGCGCTGCATTTCACGCGAAAGATCGCGCTGAACAAGTCCTGATCGGCGATCCCAGCGAAGGAGCTGCAGGACGCGACGCTGCGCGTTTTGATGGGACGACGCCTCCTTGCAGTTGGTTCATCCGACCTGCTGTGTTAGTTCCAACGGGCGCTGCAAAACGGGCAGCGCCGGGACTGGTAATCCCGCTGAGAACGGCAACTCGGTGTGATCTTCACGCCGGGGTGCCTGCGCATATGTCCAGGTGCCTCGGCACTAAAAGCGTAGGCGCATGTCTCGGCGTGTTACCAGCCCCGGCTCCCGCGCCCAGCGCGCGGGAGTTGTTGGGCAGGCGTACCGGCACTGTCGCCGTCATCCACGCGCCTGGACGACCGAAATGGATAAAGATCGAAAAGACCCGGTGGTCACGCGTGCCCTCGCGTTGGCGCTGATGCGGCAGGCACTCGCGCTGCTCGACGCGGTCGGGGAGACAGCGCCAGCCGTGCATCTGAAAATGGCTGTGGACATGATGACCGGGGCGTCGCATTTGCCGCGCGATGATGGGTCAGGCGCTGCCTGAGGGCGATTGCCCAAGCTTGCACCAGGCAGTCAAAAAAAAGGGCGCGCCAGCGGTGTAGCGCGCCCTCCTTCATCGGCAGACTCCGGACGGAGGCTATGCCCATTCCAGCCGTGAAGTGTCGTCGGCAGCTGCGGTCGCGAGCAGCTGATCGAGCCGATCCAGATAGGCGGTAACGCCATGCTCGGCAGCGCGTCGCCGGACGGCCGGACTAGCCAGCCGCGCGCGCACCGTGTCGATCGGGATTTCACCGACACTGTCGGGGCGAAGACCGAGTCCTTCGAGCAAGGCGTGGGCATTGTCCGTGGTGAGGTCGAGTTCGGCGCCGACGTCAGAGGTCAGCGCGACCCGCATCCGGATCGAGCCGGTCTCCTCGACACGAAACACGCTGACCCGGCGACACCGGAACTGCGCCTCTTCGACGACGCTGATCACGTCGCCCTGGTAGTCGAACACGCGTGCCACGGACGCGAGCGCGAGCGGGCAGACGCGCCCCTCGAAATGAGAGGAGAGGAACTCATCCTGGGCGGCGTCGGGATCAAGCAGGACGGTTGCCGTCCGCACACTCTCTTCGCGCAAGAACGTACGGAAAGCGGCGAGCTGGCGGGCATTGATGGTGGCGACCGGGCCTTGCAGATCGTCGGCGGCGGTGGCGATGCGGAACGTGATGGACATCTCGTCCTCCCTTGTTGAACCGCATGGGTCCACCCCCCTCCCCTTTTGTCTGCTCTGGCGGGCTCGAAGTTGGTCGGTCAGCAAGCCCCGCGAGCGCAAAATGCGCTCAGTCTCCGCGGCGCGAAGGGGCTCGATGCCCCTGAGCGCCGCATGTCGACACGAGAAAAGAATGGAGAGGCCCCGGCCGAAGCCAGAGCCTCTCCATGCGTGCTCATGCCCGCTGTGCGGTGCGCTGATGCGCGAGGCGGACGATGTGCAGCGGGACGCCGGCCTGCCGCAGCTTCTGGGCGAGGTTCTGCTGGATGCCGGACCCTTCGCAGATCACGGCTTCGACCGGCTTCAGACCTAGGATCCGGTCGTTGCGGACAAAGGCGGCGCGGTTTCCCTGGCTGCGGTCGAGGCGGAACTGGATGACCTTCACGCCGCGCGAGGCCGCCCATGCGTGCGCCACGGCATCGCAGCCCTTGGCCTGCGCCGTGGTCGCGAGGATCATTTCCGGGATGCGCGCCTTGATGCCGTCCAGACCCTTCCAGAGCAGGTCTGCATCCTCCCATGCCTGGCCTCCGGAGAAGGCCACCACCGGCCCTTCGGGCGCAAACTGTTCGCGGCGTTCGCGGGCACGCGAGGCAAGATAGTCCCGGGCGTCGATCATCGAGGCGTTGAGCGCGCTTGATACCCGACTTCCCCGGACCGGCGAGAAGGGCTTGCCCGTTTCGATGCGGTACATTTCGGCCGCATGGTCGCGCATGCATTCCATTGCCTCCCGGCACCCCTGCAGCGTCTGGCAGAGGAGCTGCGTGTCCTCCAGTTCGGTCGCGTAGATTTCGGAGGGGTCATAGCTGCGTGCCAGATCGCCGAGCTTCTTGGCGGCATCATCCTCCCGTCCCTCGATGCGCTTGGCCACAACGTGGAAGCTGTTTGCGAACCCCCAGACCAGATCTGTCGCGAAGGGCTCCATGCGCGTGTCGCGCAGCACATCAAACATCGTCGCCATCATCATTTCGACGGCAGCGCGCACTTGCTCCGGGTCGGGCATGTCCAGCGCCTCGGGCGCCTCGACGATGCTCAGCTTGGCCATCTCGCTGTGTTCGATGAACGCACCCTCATAGGTCTGCGTCAGGTCTTCATTCTCGCGCGCGGCGGCGATGTGGCTGGCGAGGTCGGCGAAGTTTGTGAAGTTCTGCATGATAGCCTCCATGTCGTGGATCTCATCCATTCGATGAGGCATCTCATTCGACGTGCGGCGGTCGTGGCAGTCAGGGAGGTTAACCGGGAAGCCGGCGCAGCCGGACCCCGGTTAACGCCGCGAAGCGGGGAGTGGGGGAGCCGATTTTCTCGTGGTCCAGAACGCAGCGAAGCGGAGTGGCGGGCCGCGTGAAAATTGGGGGGACCGCTCATCCTTGACGGGCTCGGATCCCCGCACGTCATATCTAGGCATTCAGAGAGAGAGATTTTTTAGGGCACTCCAATTGCCCCAGGCGCCATCGCAAGGTGATCGTCACCCGCAGGGCGGAGACCGGCACGGGCTCCGGGAGGCGACAGCCGAGTAGAGCGCCGGTCCCGGCAATGCCGGGATGCGTCGAACACTTCGAACGCGGTTCACTCTGGTTGCCCAAATGTTGGTCGCACGGCTCGCACTGATCTGACAGAAACGGCGTCATGAGACGCAATCCCTTTGGCTTCACCGAGACCGCCGCCGATCGCTACCTGCGGGAAGAGCGCGAACGCACCAAACTGTTCCGGGATGTCCTCGGCGGTGGGGCCGTGGCGACAGCGATCCGCGAAGCGACCGAGGCGCGCAACCTGATGCGCGGCGTTGACTTCGATCGGCCCTATCGCGGCGTGCTGGATGCTCTGGAGCGCGACCGCAAGGAACAGGCCTCCTTCAAGGCCCTGACAAGTACCGCATGGGCGCTTTCTGTCACCGAAACGGCGCGCAGTATCGCTGAGCGACATGCCGGCCTCTTCGAGGACCAGCGGCGCCTGTCGGGCAGCGTGCTCGATACGGTGAAAGCGTTCGATCTCAATCGATCGACTGTCGCGTCGGCGATCGCGGTGGCAAGCAGCAGCGACAGCGTGCGCCGGATGATCGCCGAGGCGCTGCCGCGCTTCTCGGCATTCAGCGCGATCGCCGAGCAGATGCGGTTGGTCGACGCGATGACGCTGCGTGCCAGCGAAGGGATTGTCCAGTCGGCGACGGCATTGGCGGCCGAGATGGTCCTGGAGACGCAACGGATCGCCGAAGCGATCGTGGCCGCGCCGACGGATGAGGAGAGCGTCGAACTCCAGAGCGAGCTGCTCGCGCTCATCGTCAGTTTCGTACCGCGGCTCGGGCCGAACACGATCACCGAGCTGCAGAACATGGGATTGTTGCAATGGTCGGGATGGCTCGCTGGTATACTGGGCCTTCTTCTCGCGATCGCCGCGTTGAACCCGGACATGTCGCAGCAGGAGAAGGCGGCATTCGGCGATCTCAACCAGAAAGTTGAAGAGCTCCAACAAGAGACGCACCGTTATTATGAGGCCGAAGGCCGCGCGGAAAAAGCCTATGTCGCTAATCTGCCGAGGGCAGAGCTGGCGCGGGACGCGACGCTTCGGCGCACGCCGGAGCGCGCCGGGGCGGTCGTGATGAAGGCGCCCAAGGGCATGCTGCTCGCGATCGAGAAGAGCAAAGGCCGCTGGTGTCTTGTGGTGTTCCGCGACCCGCTATCGGACCAGCTTGCCCGCGCCTGGGTCTACGCCACAGCGGTGATGCCGCTGGCGCCGGCGTTGGACACGAAGGGAAGTTAGGGCGGCGCAAGCGCCGCCCTGGCACGTTCAGAAGAAGTCGATCTTGTCGGCCCAGATCTCGCAGCCGTAGCGGGTGATCCCATCGCGGTCCTCCCAGGTCGAATAGTGGAGGCTGCCACTGATCGCGACGACATCCCCCTTCTTGCGCGAGGCGCCGGACCGGCTGAGCCCGTTGAAGCAGGTGACCTTGTGGAACTCGGTCTCCTTGGCGGTGTAGCCGGTGGCTTCGTCGATATAGGTCTTTCCGTCCTTGAGTTTCACGCGGTCGGTGGCGACGATGAGGGTGGTGACGCTGCCGCGGGTCTCGGGATCCTTGACGACGCGGCCGGCGATGTTGACGTTGTTCATGGCGCTGCTCCTTGTTGGGTCCGACGGCCTTCCCGCCGGTGACACCGAAAGAGCGGCGTGCAGGGTCGCATCGCACCGGAGCGCCAGCGCAGGGGAACCCCTGGAGGGGAGCTGGCGCGGGCAGCCGCGCAGCGGCAACACGGGCGACCGGAAGGGGTTGTGATGCGAGCCTGTCTCGCCGCAGGTGTCAGGAACAGGCGAAGGAAGGGCGTCGTGGCCAATGACGCCAGCACGCGCGACCGGCATCATCACCGGCATTGTGGGCGTGGATCAGGACGTGCGCTTCACCTGCGCGACCTTGCCGGCGTCGTATGCGGCAAGCCAGCGGGTGCGAATGGTCTCGTAGAGGCTCGCCGGCAGCAACCCATAGGCAACGTCGCCTGCCGGGTCGCCAGGCGCCGGACGGAGGTCGGGTCCGGGCCATTGGAAGTGATTGAGCTCGGTGAGGATCACCCAGGATCGTTCGTCATCAAGGCCGAGACGCGCCTTGGTCGCGGCTGGTATCTCGACAGCGAGTGCTGCGTCAGCCGGGGGGGTGTGCGTAACCGGCAACACGGTGACGACCTTGGCGCCGGCCTTGGTCGTCGCGGTTAGCAGGACGGCGCACGGGCGGTCTTTGCCGCCCTCTTCCTGGCCGGCCTTTGCTTCGTGTGTCCAGAGGTATGCGTAGCGGATGAGGAGGCCTGGAACCGGATCAGGAACTCTCACGCGTCAGACCCGACCTCATTGTCGAACGCCGCCGCGGCAGAGGGCGCGCGCGCGGCGCGCACGCCCTCTGCGATATCGTCCGGAACCTCATCGAGCGCGTAAACCTGACGGTCCCGGCTCTTGAGGCGCAGATATTCTGCGTGCGACAAGAGCACGAGACTCTCATGGCCATGATGCGTGATCGTGAGCGGGCTCTCGAGAGCCTGACGGCCGAAACGGCCGAACGACTTCGACACCTCGACGGAACTGGCAGTTTGCGGCATAGCGATTCTCCTATCCGGAAAGTACGGAGTTTCCGGATGCTTTTCAAGGTCACCGGGCAACGGAACGAAAAAAGGGCCCGCTTCGCGCAAGCGAAGCAGGCCCTGAACGACGATGGTACGTGCAGATCAGTCGGCCATTTCCGGCGTGCGGCGGCGGCGGCCGCCCGCGGGTGCGCCACCGAACCCGCCCTCGGCCGAGGATTCACCCAGGCCATCGGTGCCGACAGGCGGAGCGGCTTCGTCCGCTCCAGGCAGGGGCGGCAGACCGTCGTCGGCGCTCACGGTATCAGTCGGCGCATCGCGACGGCGGTTCGGGCGCGACCAGACGATGTTGTAGGAGCCGTCCTCCTGGCGGAACGCCGAGATGTAGAGCGGCTTGTCGAGGCTCGGATCCTCGATTTTGCCGTTCAGGAACGTCTCGCCGCTCGAGTTCGACGACAGTTCGAACAGCGCGCCGACCTGCACCCACTGACGGGCAGCGGAAAGCGCGAGGATCTCGAACTTGGGTGCGCGCGGGTTGACGGACTGCACGGTGCGCAGCGCAATGACGATCGCGACCGTCAGCGTCGAGATCTTGCCGGTGTAGGTGCCGCTGGCGTTCTGCTGGATGGTGCCGATGTTCATGGGAAGTCTCCTGAGATTGTCTGCTCGAACCCCTTGTCCGAACACACTCTCTCATCCTCCTCAGCTCCTCGGCCGTTCGGCCGAGTAAGGCGCGCCAGCGCCGCTCCGACGTCCGCCTCTTCGGCGGCGTCGGGATGTCCAGGGACGCCCGGAGACGTCGGGGGCGGTCAGTTCGCCGGCGGCGTGGCCGGCTTGCGCCAAAGCGCGATGATGTCCTGCATCTCCTCGGCGAAACCGAGGCTGTCGATATAGACCGCGCCCCGGTCGTTCTGTCCGAGAAAGCCGATGACGGTGGTGATGTCGTTGGCGATCGCGACGTCGAGGCCGAAGAGGTCGGCGATCTCGAAGTGGCCGAGGTCCGGGCCGTTCCACCAGGCCATGAGGAAGTTTGCGACGCGGCGCGCCTGACCCGTGTCGCTCATTGCGATCGGGATCAAGCGAGTCAGCGCCGCGCGTGCCGCGTCATAGTCGGTAGGAATCAAGGGCATCGTCGGTCTCCGAGCGGCAAAACTATAGGTCTGCCGGACAGGTGCAACGGCGAAGTGCGGATCAGGGCCGGCAGGGGCGCCGGCATGGCTATCCCACATGTTCCACACCTTCCGGATGCGAGACGTCAACGACGAGGGGCGGCACTGTGAAGTTTGCAGCGGCAAAGTGCGCCAGCACAGCCTCGATGGGCCCGAGGCGTTCGATCGTCTCAAGGTCAATCATCGCAACGTCGTCCTCGGAGACGGCATAGGACTTGGGTGCACCTGCGCCTGTGAAAACGACGCGCTCGGGTCCCCATTGTCCCGAATAGCTGCCGCACCAGCGTACGAACGGGAGATCATGCGCCACGCACCAGGCCTCAAGCTCGTCGAACTGGCCGCCGGCGACCTCATGGGCGAAGAGATTGAGCGCTTCGCCCGGTACGAGATGATCAGGCGCAAAGGGTTCGCCATCCCATTCGACCGAAAGCCCCTCGGCGGAAATCACTTCGCACAAAGCTTCGAAATCCGACGCGCTGAGCGTGCCGCCGAGGATGATGGAAGCTGACACACGGTCTGCCATGGTTGGCTCCTTGCTGGATGGCGCCGATGGCGCGCGCCGTTGGGCGCCGCGGGGGACGGCGACGCGGGTGGTCAAAAGATTGAGCGACCTGGACCGCGCTCGGGGCGCGATCGGCTGACGGAGGCGGCTAGTGGATCGAGCCGAAGAGCGAGCGCTTGGCCGCGACCTGCTGAAGACCGTCCTTGATACCGACCGTCTCGCGCATGTCGGCGGTCAGCTCCTCGGCAAGATTGGCGGGAACATCGACAAAGGGGGCAACGACGGCCAGCGCGGCGTCGCCGGTCGGCAGCTCTCCGGGTTCCGTACCGATCCAGATGAGAGCTTCCCCCTCGTCGGGTTCATCCTCGGTCCGGATGAAGACCTGCGCGAAGAAGGTTTGGAGCGGGCGATCCCAGCCGACAGTCGCTCGAACGACCTCGGGCTTGTCGGCCTTGGGCTGAAGGTCATGCCGGCTCATTGGGTCGTCCTCCGGATCCTGTGTTGAACATGACGTGCAGCGCCCTCGGCACTGCTGATGGCCTTCCCGGCAGCCGAGGCCGCCTGCCGCGCACCCGCCTGCCGAAGGAGGGTACGGGCTTCGCGCAAGCGCTCAACCGCAATTGCAATGGCCTGACCGTGCTCGGGTCCGGCCGGGGTGATCCGCCGCATGGCTTTTCTCCGGATGGTGAGTGGGATTCAGTCATCGCTCGGGAGCATGATCGTCATGACGCGCGTCGTGACGAGCGGGTCGGCGGGGTCCTCGGAACCCCATTCGAGCGAGCGATCGTAATAGTCGATCGTGAAGCGGACGGTGTGGCCGGCAATGACGAGCTCGCCGCGGGCCCGTTCGCCCCCGTCCTCGGGATTGAAGACGTAGCCCCGGATGGCAGCGAGCACCTTGGCCTGGGCCAGCGCCTCGCTCGCCCGCCGGTCGTCACCTGCTAGCGTGGCAAGGCAGGTGGCCGTCATGACGATGCGGGCGTTTCGATCGAGACCAAGCCGGACCCGGTCATTGAGCCGTGCGATGCGAGAGATGTCGTCGGTCATGCTGCCTCCATCAGGCCGGCGTCGAGAAGTCATCGAGCATCCCTTCGATCGATCAGGCGAAGAGGCGGCGCGATTGGCCGGCGGGCTCGGTCAGGCGCAGTTCGCCGCGCAGGCGCGCAGCGAACCGGTCGGGCGCGAGCAGCTCGTTGACCGACGCCCAGCGATTGCGGTCACCCACATGATCATCTCGGCCTCGGACCTGACGGAAGGCCACCTCACGGCCCGGGCCGAAGACGTCGAGGGAAAGCCGAACCCAGACCTCCTCGCCGTGCAGCGTGATCTCGCCAGAAACGGCCGGGCCGCCCCTATTGGAGCGGATATCGTAACTGCCTTCGTCCAGCTCCAGGGCCTCGGCGAGCTGGCGCATCGCGGTGCGCGCCTCGGTGTGGAACACACGCTTCGCTGCCTCGTCATAGCTGACGCCGCGATAGGCGAGATTCCGCAACATCGGGTGGCGGCGGATCTCTGCAATCTGGTCCATACAGGCCCGGCGGAGCGCCATGCCGTCGGCCGCGCCGTCGCAGACGGAGCCGAGGTGGCGGGCCAGAAGGATCACCGCGGGGTCCGTTTCGCTATCCTTGCCTGCATTCCGGCAGTCGGTGATCGCGGCACGGATTGCGTGAAGCGTGGCGGCGATCGTCGTGAGGGCGCTAGGATCGAGCGCCTGCTGGTGGCGCATGGCGACGTCAAAGTGCATGGTGTGGGCCTCCGGTCTCGAGCGCAAATCCGCTCGTCCGGCCCCCCTCCCCCTCGCCTCTTTCCGACGCAGTCGGGGAGACGATCGCTTCGTGTTGGAATAGACGTCGCGCTAATGGACCAACTGTTCGCCTTTGATCGCCGCGCGTTGGATCTCGATTCCGGCGCCGTGCTGCTCGAGGGATATGCGCTTTCGATGGCCGAGGATTTGCTCGGTGCGGTGGCGACGATCGCGGAGACCGCGCCGTTCCGTCATCTGGAGACGCCCGGCGGCCGCCGCATGTCCGTAGCGATGACAAACACGGGGCGGCTGGGTTGGGTCTCGGACAGGCGCGGCTATCGATACGACGAAATCGATCCGCTCAGCGACCGTCCCTGGCCGGCAATGCCTTCGGCCTTTGCCGCCCTTGCACGAAGTGCGGCGGCCGCAGCGGGTTTTGAGGGGTTCGCGCCCGAGGCGTGTCTGGTGAACAGATACGAGCCCGGCGCGAAGCTGTCGCTCCACCAGGACCGCGACGAGCGGAACCTCGATCAGCCGATCGTCTCGGTGTCGCTCGGGGTCGAGGCGACCTTCCTGTGGGGCGGGGCCACGCGCGCGGATCGGGCGCGCAGGATCCGGCTTCGACACGGCGATGTGGTCGTATGGGGCGGCCCTGCCCGTCTCACCTTCCATGGCGTCGATGCGCTTGCGCGCAGCGAGCATCCGCTCACCGGCGCGCTGCGGTATAACCTGACGTTCCGCAGGGCTTCCTGAGCAGCAAAGGCAGAACTCTGCCGTTCCGCCCTTGAGAGTGGGGCGCGATGCCCCGCCAGCTGGGGCGGCGAGACGGACGTGCGTGCCGAGTCAGCACTCCAGCGCACTGCGGTTGACGGTCGCACGCGTTCACGTTACGTTCCGCGCGCTGGAGATGTGCGATGAAGAAGACTGTGTTCCACGATAGATTTGATCTCGACGTCACGCTGCGCGACGCGGCCTTGGATGCCGACAATCGGCCCACCCGACGCATGATCGCGAATGCGGCGATCGGCATGGATGTCGAAGACGCCTATTACTCGGTGCGCGAACTGCGCGAAGCGATCGCATGGACGCATGAAGGCGACGTGGCCGCCAAGCGGAAGCTCGCCGAGATCCTCGCCAATGATGGTGCGGATGACTTCCAGCGATGCATCTATTTCTGCCTCGCAGGTCGCGGCGTCGTCGACATGCTCGATGATCTTGAATGGCTGGAGGATTTGCTCGAGCGGCGTGGGCGCGTCGCCGGCGAAGTGCGACGGATGAAGGCGCGGCCTATGCCGCTGACGAACCCCTATGTGGCAGACGCCCCCGACGGGCCACTGGTCAGGCTCGATGGCAACTTCGAGCAGGGCCCGTCCTGGTGGGCGGATCCCTCGCTCAGCGCGTAAAGTTAGTTGGCCGGCGGGCGTTCGCACTGAAGGCGTTCGCCACGGCGCCATTTCGATGGCTCGATCCAGCGACCCGCAAGCGCGCCTGTCTTTCTGGCCTTTGCCTGGGCGAACGCCGCCTCATAGCGAGCAGCCCGACCAGGATCGCCGCGGAGATATTGGGCTTCCGGAACAGCGAGACCGGCGCTGATCAGGCGCTCGCCAAGATCATGACCGTCGATCGTGACAGTCGCAACGGGGCGCCCGTAGGTGCTGGAGCTTGTAAGTTTGATCTTCGCCGTCTTGGAGCGCAGCAGTTTGGCCGGAAGATCCTGCGCAGCCTTGCCGCAAGACCAGCAGCCGTCGCGACGTTCGCACATCTGTCGGCGCTCAAAGGCGTCGACGCCCAGAAGGCGGAAGTCGACCGCGACGGTATCGCCGTCAAGCGCCCTCGCCCGTGCGTCGAAGGTACCATCGTTCGCGACCTGAGAAGACGCGCTGCAGGACATGGCTGCGAGAGCCGCCAGGAGCATGAGGCGCATCAGGAGACGATCTCCACCTCGACATGCGCGTCCCGCGCAGGCGACCGTGAGACATAGAAGGGCTGCAGGGGATTGTCCGTCCGCACGATGCTGACCCGCCCCGGCCGCGCGTCGAATAATCTGGACGCGACACGGTGGGCGTTCTCACGGCTGCAGAGCAGGTGGCGTTTGGGCGACAGATTGGCTGCTGGTGCAGGCATGACAGTTCCTCTTCGTCGCAATCATGAGCGGGTCGAACCGGCTCAGGCAAATATTGTCTTGTGGACCTTCGTGACCGGCACGATTGCCCAGTCGCGATCCATGAACCGGCTGATCGCATAGCCAAGCCGGGTCTCGGGATCGCGAAAGCTGAGCCGTCGGCCACGTTTCATGACGATGAACTCGTCGCCGACATGGCCATCGGAGAAGGTGAGGGCAGTAGCAAGCTTGACGCGATCGCCATCGTCGATCTTGCGGCTGCGTCTTGCCAGATTGGCCCGACATCTACGGCGCCAGTCCAGCGCGTGCTCCTTGTCGGTGGGCGTCAGGAGGTCGAGGATATGGGCGGGGCAGCTGTCCTCACAGGGGCCCATGGACTCGTCCATATCCTTGTAGCCGAAATGTTCGCCGGTCTTGCTCTTCGGGTTCCACAGCACCTTGCAGACGATGGCAAACACCTCCTTGCCGACCCCGTCCTCCATGACCTGGGCAGCGGCATAATAGGTTCGGTTCTGCGGACATGACGAGGCGAGCAGCCTCAGGCCGCGAACGGCCCCATCGACGTCGCGGGTGTAGGTGAACTGCGCATCGAGATAAGCCTTGGCGGTCGCGTGGCCGCCCATGTGATAACGCGACATTGTGAGCCAGCCCATGGCAGGTCTCCTGAAATTGGGAATTGGCGCGGGTTAGGCGGCTTCGGCGAGCGGCTCTTCGGCCTCGGGGATTGCGGCCGCCTGGGACGCGATTGGTTCGGCCTCGAACGACAGCAGGTAGTTGAAAGCCTGCTCGGCCTTGGAGGCGGCATGGATGATCGCCGTCTTGTCGCCCCGCAGGATGCCGAGCCAATGGCCGACATAGCTGGCGTGGCTGTCGTGGAGCTCGTTGGGGAGACCGAGATGCGCGCAGACGAGGCCGCTGCCGATCTCAGCCACCAGTTCCTCAAAGCTATAGGCTTTGTCGCCGAAGCGCTTGCCGAAGGTGCGCGCAAGCCGCTTGGTCCCGCCGGTCCAGTGGGTGGTCTCGTGCGCGCGGACCGAGGCGTAATGATCCATAGTCCGGAACGTCCGCTGGTGCGGCATCTGGATGTAATCGAGCGTGGGCGCGAAGAACGCCTGATCGCCACCATGGCGGACTTCGGCGGGGATGGCGTCGAAGAATCGATCGATCTCTGCCTGATGCGCCGACGGGTCGATCGGCGCGGGCTCCTCGAAGGGCGGATAGTAATGCGCGGGCAGGCCATCCACCTGGTCGGCGTTGAACACGATGTAATGGCGCAGGAAACGGATGCTCCGCTCCTTTTCGGCGCCGGTGACGGGGTTAGCCTCGGTCTTCCTGAAGCTCGAATAATAGACGGAGAGCGAACCCGATTCGCCGCGGCGGACATGCCCTCCAAGTGCCTCGGCCTGGCGAAAGGTCATCCAGTATCGCGAGCGGTAACCCTGCGCGTCGCCGATGGCCCACAGGTAGAAGGTATTAATGCCGGTGTACGGGGTGCCGCAGTGGCGCAGCGGACGTCCACCGCTCCCCTGGACGCGCCAAGGACGGCTCCATGGCGGAACGCCGTCTTCGAGCTTCTTGATGATGAGATTGGTGATCTCGGCCGCGACGTCGCGGCTCGGCCTCGATTTCGGGGACATTGCGATCAGCTCCAGAGCTAAGAGCAAAAAGCCCGCCGATGGCGAGCCGGCGGCGGGCAGTTGCCAGGAGAGAAGTGAGCCAGCGACGGGGACCGGCAGTACCGATCCCCGAAAGTGTCTGTCAGGCAGCAGCCCGCGCGAGCGCCACGTCTTCGGCCTCGGGGGTGTCGACACCGTCCTCCGACAGCGGCGGGTCCAGTTCAGCGGAGTCGTCGTTCGCGGTGATCGCCTGTCCATCCTCCTCACCGGTATCGCCCTCGACCGCTTCGGTGATGTCACCGACAGGCTGGCCGTCGAGGAACCGCATCGCGTTCGGGACCCAGGCGAGCGCAGCTTCCTTGACCTCGGGTTCGACGATCGTGTCGCCTGCGAAGAGCTTCTGGCAGCTCGCCGAAATCTCGGTCTTCTTGAGCGAAGCGTGCCGGCCGCTGAGCGCGGGACCGCCGACCTCGTCGAGCAGGCTGAGAATGCTGCCCTTGTTCACCCGGTCGAAGAAATTCTCCGACGTCGGGCGCCACCAGCTGGCGACGTCGACCTCGAGGATCGAGGCCAGTCGATTGTGGAGAGGGATCTGCTCGTTGCTGATGCCCGGCTTCGCCTCGAGCGAAATCGCGACGATGTAGGCGAGCCAATTCGCCTTGCTGTCATCGTCGAGAGCCCGGAACCCCTCGAAGCGATCGACTTCGTCCTCATGCTCGGTCCAGCCGGCATCGAGGCCCTCATAGGCTTCTGCCAGATAGTCGCGCGCACGTGAGGTCGGGATGTCGCCGACGTTTGGATCCTGCGGGCCACTTGCGCGGATCGTCGAGCCATACTTGGTCGAATTGTAGCTATAGCGGCTCGCCGTCTTCGTGCGCGCATCCACCATCACGAACAACGCATAGTCGAGCGCAAGCGCGGGATGGGCGAGGATGCAGGCCGCGAGAATGTCACGGCGCTGCATCGCGAGTTCATCGTAGAGACGGGAACTAAGCGGCTTGCCCCCAGGAGCAACAGCCTCAGGCCGATAGGTCGGCTCGGGCGTCTTGGGACCGCCGACCCGGAACCCACCGGATGAACGCTCGGCGTCGTCGCCATCTTCATCGTCCCCGTCGCCGGGCTGCTCGATGATGATCTGCTGCTCGCTGTAATATTGCGTGTCGAGCACCATCTCGCCCTGCGGCGTCAGGAGCAGGAACGCACCCACGTGCGCCTTGAGCTCGTCGGGCAGCACGGGCGCGCGGTTCTCGATCGCCTCGGCCTCGTGGATGAGGCGATCGTCTTCCTGGTCGAGCAGCTTGAAGTCGTCGTCGGATACGGACTCGTCCTGCATCTCGGTTTCGAGTTCGGAACGCCGTTCTTCGATCTCGGCCAGGCGCTGGATCTGCTCTTCGGTCAGGTCCGGCTGACGCAGGATGGCACGGTAGAGACCGTGCGCAGCGTTGTGCGCATAGTTACTGGCGATGGGCCGGATCCACGCGAGGCCGGTCTCCTCACCGACGCGCTTGGCCTCGGCTTCCATGACCTCACCGGCCAGCCGATGCGCGATCTCAGGATTGACCCAGCGGTCGTTGCCGTCGGTGAACAGGTCGCCATCGATCTTCCCGCCGGCCGCCACATAGCGGGTCTCTCCAACGAGGATGGCGATCGGGTCATTCGCCTTCAGGGTCTCATTAGCTATGACACGGCGGATCGTGTCGGCGTTGACGTAGCTATTCTGGTAGTTGTTCCAGACCAAGAGCTGCTTCTCCTGGCTCTCCGTCGACGCGTATGCTTTGGCGACATCGAGGGTGATCTCGCCGGCGCTCAGCGCCTCGAAGATTGGCTCGGCGAGCGAAGCGAGGCGGAGGCGCCCCTCAACGAATCGCCGCGTGACGCCGAAGCGTTTCGCCACGGCATCCTTGTCGCCGCTCGTGCCGATGAAATGCTGGAACGCGCGACATTCCTCGGCCGGCGTCATCTTGAGTTGCTGGAAGTTGGTCGCGGTGGAGGTTTCCGAGAGCGTCGCCTCGTCGGCCTGCAGCACCATCACGGGCACATCATAATCGTCGGCCTTGATCGTGCCGGCATCCGCGAGACGCTGCAGCGCGCGCAGACGTCGACCGCCGTCGAATACCTCGAAGGTACCACGCGGCTTCTTGGCCGGTGTGACGAGCAGGTTCTGGAGAACGCCGCGCGCCTCTATATCGGCTGCCATCTGCGGAATCTGCAGTTTCTCTTCGGGGAGCCGACGAACGTTGATGGGAGAGAGCCGGAGCTTGCTTAGCTTGATGGTCTGGATCACTGGGGTAACTCCTTCTGGCGTCCGGCACATTCCGGACACCATCCCCGCTCCCCCTCATCTCTCTCCTATGGGCGGCCCTCGGTCGGGCCTTGCGGGACGAGGTCGGTCTGACGCGGCTCGCACGCCCCTGCTCGCGCAAAGAGACATCCGTTATCTTCCGTCCCGAGTGATAACCCGTGCAAGGTCGGACCGAAGCGAGATGACATGACCAAGACGAGCAGGCCCGACATTCCGAAACGTCTCGCTGCCCGTATCCGGGCCGCGCAGGAAAATGTTCGCCAGAAGCGGATTTCGATCGTCTACAGCGAGAAAAATTATGAGCAGAGCAGCGCGCGGGTCGCGGACTTCGAGGCCGATCCTGACGCCTTCTCGGCCCGCTACTACGGCCGCCATGACCGTGACAGCTATCCGGTCGTGACCAACATTTCCACCAACCGGGAACGGAATGCCCGTCACGAGCGGCGACGGGACGAACGTATCGTAGAGCTTGCGGAGCTCGAGGCGAGGCTCATGCGCGTCGAAGCGGAGGTGCTCGTTGAGGTGACGCGCCTGCGACCGACCCAAGGGCGAGTCCCCTGGCCCCGCAAGCTCCTGGCGATGAAGCAATTCAGAGCCGACCTCGACGCGCAGCTGCGGCGCGAGGACGTGCAATGGCGCACTGAGCGGGCCGCAGACGACGCTCTTTTCGAGAAGCTAATGGCGAAGGAAGAGGCGCGCGCTGCGGCCGAGTCCGCCAGAGAGGGCGAGCGGCTGCCCCGAGATATCGCGGCCATGTCGCCGGCGGAATGTGCGGCGCACCGCGCCTGGGCCGACTATTTCATGACTGGGCTCAAGAGCGGGGAGCTGACGATGAGCGATGTGCTCGACATGCTGAGAAGACAGCGCCCGCCCGGCTGAGCGGATCAAGGGCCAGATTGCACTAGGCGGATTCCTTGAGGAGACGATCAAGCGTTTCGCTCGCTGTGGGGACCGGCAGGAACACGCGCGTCCGGTACTGAATCACCTCGGTGAAGCAGCCGATCGATTTGAGCCAGGCGAGCTGCTGCGAGGGTGCACCGACCAGCTCTATGCGGGGTGTGCCATTCACCAGCGCGCGCCTGATCGTCATCGGGAACGGCCGCGACAGATCGACGGCCCGACCCGAGAAGGCCGACTTGACGATGTCCTGCGGCGGCAAGTTCTCGGCGCGGTCGATGCCGAGATTGGTGAAGAGCTGGACGACATGGTCGTCAAAGACGAGGCGCCCGAGCCAGCTGTTGCCCGCTTTGTCGGCGATGCGGTTCACGACCAGATGGTCGCTTGGCAGTGCGGACCAGATTGGGAGCAGAAGGCCGGAGGCGAGACGGATGGTCTCGGTATCGACCTTGTTCGCCGCGTAGTCGGCTTCTTCGCGCCATTTGGCGGAAAAGGCCTGCCGGTCGATCGGGGTCCACGCGCTTTCGAACAATTCGTGCTCCCGCATATATTCGCGCCTGGTCGGCCGCATCAGTTCGACCCGCGGGATCGGTGTCCCCTCCTTCTCTTCCATGAGCGCCCGTGCCCGGGTCTGGAGCGCCACTTTGCCGGACTTGGTGTTGGTCAGGAATTCCGTGGTGGCGTCGGCGTCGGCGATATGGAGGATCCGCTCCAGCGAGACCGGCACGCGCCGATGCTCGATCTCGATCGTCAGCAGGTGCGAGGTGGCGCCGCTGTTGGGATCGGTGCGCAGGAGCGTGTCTTCGATGAGGGTCGCCTTGTCGACCAGGATGGTCTCGACGCCGACATCGAGCCGCCCGGCTTCGCGCGCTGCAGAGACGCGCGTTTCGACGAGCGAGAGAAATTCGTCGAAGATCTTGTTCTGAAGTCCGATCGGCAGCGCGAGAATGCGGTTCAGCCACCGCTGGATGGGCGGAAGCTCGTCCTTCATGACGCCATCCTTGTCACAAAGCTCAAGGCCGGTACGCTGTTCAAAGTTCGCGTGGCTGACGCTGGTCAGCTTTCCGCCGACGAGCAGGTGGAACCAGCTCACGAGCGCGGCGCAGGCATATTCGCTTTCGAGATTATCGGCGGGATCGAACAGGTTCTGGCCGCCGGTCTGGCGCTGCCCGCGCGTAAGAGCGCCAAGACTGTCGAGCCGGCGAGCAATGGTGCTGGTGAAGCGGAGCTCACCTTTGCAGTTCGTGGTCACCGGCCGGAACAACGGCGTGCTGGCCTGATGCGTGCGATGCGTTCGGCCGAGCCCCTGTATCGCGCGATCGGCGCGCCAGCCCGGTTCGAGCAGCAAGTGAACGCGCTGCTCCTGGTTCGCGACATCCCGCGATGCATGGTAGGATCGGCCGGTGCCACCGGCATCCGAAAAGACGAGCATGCGCTTGCGTCCTTCCATGAAGGCAGCGGCCTCGGCCTGGCTTGTCCTTGTCGAGCGCGTCTCGAGCTTTTGCCGGCCATCGCCGCCCGAGATCAGCCGCTTCGTGCGGCCCGTCACTTCGGCAACGCGGTCGTGTCCAAAATGCTCGAGCAGGCCGTCGAGCGCCGACATGATGGGGGGCAAGGCACACAGTTGCTCGATCATCAGGTCGCGCGCCGCTTCGGCCTCGGGATTGTAGACCGGGTTTCCGGCTTCGTCCTCCATGGGAACGGACCGTGGCGTGCCCGTGTCGTCGGTGAACACGCGCATCTGCCGGGTCGGGAAGGCGCGTTCGAGGTAATCAATGACGTATTCGCGGGGCGAGAGGTCGATTTCGAGCTCCGCCCGTTCGTCTGGGCTGAGCGCCCCGAGCCGGCGGTCGAGGATCGACTCGGCCGTCGTGACGAGTTGCATCACCACGGATTGCCCACTCTCGAGATGACGCTGCGCGGCCGCGATCACCGTCGGTAGCTTCATCGACAGGAGAACCTGGCCGAAGAAGCGCTGCTTGGTCGACTCGAACCGCGATCGTGCCGCGGCTTTGGCGCCGCTGTTGAGAGTCGCATTCTCCAAGCCGTCGATCACCGCGGTCAGCTCGAGCGCCTTCTCCATGTTCTGATGGATGATCGACCAGGCCTCGGCATAGGTGTCGTAGATTTCGATCTGGGCGGGCGTCAGCTCGTGCTGGAGAATGTCGTACTCGACGCCGGCGAAGCTGAGCGCGCGCGCCACGTACAGACCGGTTGCCTTCAGATCACGCGCGACCAGTTCCATGGCCGCGATCCCGCCCTTGCGGATGCTGCTGATGAACTGCTCGCGATCGGCAAAGGCTGTTTCCGGACCCCAGAGGCCAAGTCGCACCGCGTAAGCAAGATTGTTGATGTCCGAAGCGCCGGTGGCGGATGCGTAGAGCACGCGCGCGCCCGGCAGATAGTTCTGAAGCAGAACGCCGCAGATGCCCTGCTGCGAGCCCTCTTTCGCACCGAGAGCCCCCTCCCCGCCCGCCACTCCGCCCATCTCATGGGCTTCGTCAAAGGCGATGACGCCGTCGAAATCGGCTCCCGCCCAGTCGGTGACCTGCTTGAGCCTGCTATGGTCGCCGCGCAGAGAGCGCAGGGTTGGATAGGTGACGAGCAGGACGCCCTGATCGAGCTTTATGGGCTCGTCGATCTTCCAATTCGAGATAGGCTGGATGTCGCCGTTAAGGCCACCGAGCGCGGTCCAGTCGCGACGGGCGTCTTCGAGCAGCGGTGCATTTTTGGTCACCCAGATGTTGCGGCGACGGCCCTGCAACCAGTTGTCGAGTATGCAGGCCGCAATCTGGCGGCCTTTGCCGGCACCGGTCCCGTCGCCGAGGAAGAAACCCTTGCGATACATATCGCCATGTTCGGCCAGCGTGAGGCCAACGCCCTCCTTATTGGGCTTGAAGCGGCCGGGGATGCTCTGCGACCAGGCGTGACCTGCGTAAACGACGGTCTCGAGCTGCGATGCGGACAGCAATCGCTCAGCGACCGTCCGTTCAGGCAGCCGCGGCACATAGTTGGGAATCGGTGCCGGGATCGATCCCATCGCAACGGATTCGACCAGCGCAGTCGGGTGCTCGCCCGCTTTGTCGAAGACGATCCGGCTCGGCCGGTACGGCAGGTAGACGCCGGTCTGGTCAAGCAGAGGCGCAGGCGTGTCGAGCTTGGCATAGTCGACGGGCAACACGTCGTTGCGCACCGGCGCATGAGAAGCCCTTGGCGCAGGGCGGCTGCTCTTGATCGCTCGGAACATCGAGACGCCGGTCGCACGCTTCGGGGGAGCGGCGGGGGTGTCGGCGCGCGACGGCGCCCGCTCGGAAATCGTGAGCGCATCGAGCAATTCGGCCACGGATGAACGCTGGATAATCGCTGGGGGCGCCTTGCCGGGCAGCTTGTCGATCACGAATAGTCTGATGGCGATCGAGGTGCCGTGTTTCACATAGCATTTCTCGAGCCGGATCGCGGTTCTCACCGTGACATCCCGCAGCACAGTCTCGTACTGGTCGCGCATTCTTGCGTTTGGTCCGAACCAGTCCGGCATGATCGCGACGATGCGGCCCCCTGGCAGCAGACGGCGGAGCGCAGCCTGCAGATGTCGGACTGCTGCATAGTCATCCGCCCCTCTGCCAAGCGAGCGCGAGAACGGCGGGTTCATCAGTATGAGCGTCGGGCGCTCGGTATTCCCAAGGGAGGAGTTCAGCGTAGCGCCATCATGACCGGTGACGATCGCGGCCGGGAACACGTCGGCGAGCCGGCCGCGGCGCACGGGGTCGAGTTCGTTGAGATGGAGCGATCTGTGCGCGGGAATGTGCGCTACCAGGAGGCCGTTGCCGGCGCTGGGCTCGAGAATGACGTCGTCGGGCTGAACGTTTGCGAGCAGCACGGCGACGGCGGCGATGTCGACAGGCGTCGAGAATTGCTGCCATTCGATCTGATCTTCACTGCGCACCGTTTGCGTCGGCAGCCGGGCGGTGAGTTCGATCATCCGCAAGACGTCGGCAAACGACGAAATCGAAGAGCCCGACGCGCGTATGTGAAGGGAAAGCGCGTGTTCTAGGACTTCGAAACTCTCGCGTTGGGTCCACCGTCCCTCGGCATCTGATCCGCCAAAGGCCGCTACCATGGCTTCATTGAGGTGCCGGCGAGTGAGCGGCGTGTCCGAGGACAGCCGTGTGAGGAGCTGGCGGGCGGCTTGGCGGTCGGCACGATCAGCCGTTTGGAAGAGGTCGGTCATCTGGGATCTCCTGCGTGGCTGCACCCTCGGCAGCATCACACTCTCGATCCCCCTCCCCTCTCGGCCGCCTCGCGGCGCCTTAGGTTCGCTCTGAGTTCACTCGGGCGTCGAGCACCTTGGCCCAGTCCTTGAATTTCGGCGGCGGCGGTGCCCGACGTATTGCGAGGTCAGGCCGTGCATAATGCCGAACCGCCTTGTCCGCGGCGCGCCGCCCCTCGGCGTCATTGTCTTCGGCGATCAGCAGGGTGGTGACGTGCTCGGGGATCACGAGCTGGTCGAGCCGGCGGGCGCCCAGCGAAGCCCAGCAAGGAATGTCGTTCAGTCGAGTAAACGCCTCGGCAGTTTCAAAGCCCTCGCTGATCGCGAGTATTGGGCCCCCTACCCTGCCTCGCCAAGCTCCGGCACCTGGGGACCCGAGCATGACTTTGCGGATATAGCCGGTGCCGTCAGGCTCGAGGAAAATCCGCTGGATCGCCGTGAGTCTCCTGGTTTCCCGGACAGCGATGAGGAGCGCCGGCAGGAATACGGTCTTCGGACGCGGAAGATAGGGGCAGCGCGGATGAAAGCGGACGTCTGGCGGTGACGACAGCAGATTACGACGCGCGAGATAGCGCTCGGCGAGGCTGCCGCCGATTTCGACTGCCTGCTCCCAGATGCGTTCGACATTTGCGGAAAGGCCGGGACGCACGAATGCTGGATAGGTGTACCGTTCCCCTGGTTTGATCCGGCTGATCTCCCGCAACACGTCCTCGCGCGCGCAACCCGCAAAGCATGTGACCAGGATGGACCGGTCTCCTTGGCGAATCGAGAGGCTTGGATTGCTGTCGGCGTGGGCAGGGCAACGGCACATCGCGACATAGCCGCTCCAGGTGCCCCTGAGCGCTCCGACGATGTTGACCAGTTCTTGTGATGGCCGTTTGGCTGTAAGCGGCATGGTTGTACCTCCTGCTTACCAGCCCAGCCCCCCTCCCCTCTCATGTGGTTATGCCGATAACTGACGCTTTCGGACGCCACCGATGCGAGGCGCGAATCGGCTCACTTCTTCCAAAGAATCATATTTAGAAACGCCGCTGCTCGCAGCGGAAGGATTCGTGATTCAAATAGATTCAGATTCGGGCCGAAAAAGCCGCGTGTTATCAGGCGACTAGCCGGGTTTGCCTGACTTGGCGGGGGAGTTTCCCTGACCGCGCGGGGGCCAAACCCTGTCCTAGTGGGGGAAGATACCTGACCCATTGGGGGCTATCCTGACCAGTTGGGGGACGGACGTATCGCCTGCCATTTCAGGCAATTCTGGGTCGATTAAATCGGTCAATCGAACCCCAAGGTCTGTTTTGTGTCGTTCGCGGGTAGCAATCCGCGACTCGCCGCATCTCCTCGTTTTTTCCCTCTCAGGCACGCGAATCTATCCTGACCGCGCGGGGGGTCGAACCAGCGGTCTATCCTGACCTGACTTGACGCAAGAGGTCAGGTCAGGCAGCAAAACAGCTTCTGAAGTCTCAATTTTCGATCGTACTATGGCATGGAATCCGAAGCGGACCAATTAGCTGAAGAAGTCGAACCGGTAGTAGACGAAGTCTCACCTGGTCGAGCCATGCGCGTGGCCGCTGCTTTGCGGGCAAAAGGCGGCGATGAATTCGCCAAACCCGGCAACATCATCGAGGTCAAGTTCGTCAAAGGCGAATCGCTTAGCCTCACGGCGTCTCGTTTGCTTGCCCTGATGATTTTGACCGCTGGGGGTGATGCTTGGGAAGACAAGCCACACCGGATGCGAAAGGCCGACATTCGCCGAGGGCATAAGGGCAACGAGCGCATCACCGACATGTTGGAGGAGCTTCATCGGACTCTGTTTGCCATTGATGACAAATCCTGGCGTGGCAAGAAGGCGACGCTTCGCTTCTCCCTGATTTCGCGTTCGCGCGAGGAGACCGAAGAGGATGGCGGTGAGGCCGGTTGGATCGAATGGGAGTTTACCCCCGACGCCCGCAAGATGATCCAGGCATCCGAAACCTATGCCGTGCTGAACCGGCAGGCGGTGCTCGGCTTCAGGTCCAACTATGCTCTGCGCTTGTACGAGCTTGGGGCTCTACGCCTCCATCGAAGGCAGGCGACATGGCGCGGCGACATGGCAGCGCTCCGCGCGGCGCTGGGGATACCGCCTGAGGTTTACACCGACTTCGCACAGCTGCGCCGCAAGGTCCTCGAGAAGGCGAAGGCAGAGATTGATCAACTCGCCCATTTTCGTGTTGAGTGGCGTGAAATCCGGCAGGGTCGAACGGTTGCCGAGATCGAGTTCCGGTTCGAGCCGAAGACCCCGCCGGAGGTCATCGAGACGGTGGACGAACTCGATCGGCATTCGGGTGGCCGCCGGGAGCGCCGCGAAGGAACGGTCGAGACGATGTCCGTGGGGCAGGGGGCGATCGCAGCAGCGCCCAAGGCCATTGCCAAACTGAAGGCGGAAGAGCCCACTTTCCCGCGCGGTTCAATCCGCTTTGGTCATGATGATCTGTTGGCAATCGGCCGGGCCCATGGCGGCGGATGGGACATCGACATGATCGCTAGCGGCTTTCGCGAGCATATGGGCGAGCGGCTTGAGAAGCTCCGAGGCGTGAAACTCGCGGCCGCCTGGAAAGGGTTTTGCGAGAGTTGGGTCACACGGCGGGGTAGGGCGGTTTAGGTCCAAATTGCACGCGTGCAATTTTCCCTCCCCCACCGAGTCAGGTAAGCGCCAGAGGATCGCGAAAACCGCCGGAACGGTACTCCGACTTTCGAAATCCGCGAATTTATTGACCCAAAATCGCAAGTGCGTATACCATGCCCTGAATTTCGAAAGGCGGGAGCATGTCAAATAGTCTCGAACTAGAGGAGGCCGATCGCCTTGTGTCGGTCGCAACCTTGGCGAGCCGAACGTCTTCGGTCCTAGAAAGACTGCGGGATTCGGCCCGTAGCGCCAGAAGCGACGATCGTCGTGAACCGACCTTCACGATCAGCAAAGCGGCTGAGCTCGTCGGCCGAACCGCGGCAGCGATTCGTGATGCGGAGAAGGATGGGCGCCTGCCGGAGCCGGCACGGACCGACAATAATCGGCGAGAGAAATATACGCTCGCGCAGCTCAATGACATGCGCGGGGTGTTTGGGACACGCCCGTATCGCAGCCCCGAAGATCCATGCTGCGTCGTTGCCGTGCAGAACTTCAAGGGCGGCGTGGGCAAGTCGACGCTCGCCGTGCATCTGGCGCAATATCTGGCGATCCGGGGCTACCGGGTCGCGCTGATCGACTGCGACAGTCAGGCCTCGGCGACGACGTTGTTCGGGTATGTGCCCGACCTTGATCTTGACGAAGACGACACGTTGTACCCGTTCCTCCGCGAGGGGGAGCGGTCGTCACTCGACTATGCGCTGCGCAAGACGCATTTCGACGGTCTCGAACTCATCCCGGCAAACCTGCGGTTGTTCCAATCCGAATACGAACTGGCCGCTCGTATGGCCCGCGGCAGCGGCACATTGCTGGATCGTCTGAGAGAGGGCATCGAGAGCATCTCGGACCGCTTCGACGTGATCGTGATGGATCCGCCGCCCGCCCTGGGGGCGATCTCGTTGTCGGTACTGCGCGCGGCCAATTCATTGGTCGTTCCAGTGCCGCCGACGGTCATGGACTTTTCGTCGACCGCGGCTTTCCTTTCGATGCTGGATGAGACGATCGAACAGCTTGCGGAGCGCGGGCTCGCACCTGAGTTGCGCTTCCTTCGGTTCGTTGCTTCGAAGGTCGATGAGAACAAGTCGATGCAGAAGGAGTTGCTAAACCTTATGCGGACGCTGTTCGGCCACGCGATGGTGCGCACGCCGCTAAAGGACTCGGCCGAGATCGACAACGCGACCGCCCGACTGATGACGGTTTATGAACTCGACGGGCCGGCAACGAGCTCTGCTGTTCGCAACCGCTGCCTTGCTTATCTCGATGGCGTAAACGGCGAAATCGAAGTCGATATCCGGTCGATGTGGCCGAGCCACCAAAAGCGTTTGCGCGAGGCGGCGTTGGCGTGAGCGAGGGAAATTGCACGCGTGCAATTTTCGGTAGAAACACGAATTGCACGCGTGCAATTCCGAGCAAAGGGAGGCTCACATGAGCAGAAAAAACAGCGGGTTTGCCGCTGATCTCGCGGCCGGAATCGATCTCTCAAGCGAGGCGACGCCGGCGCGTCGATCTGGCATTGCAGCGAACGTTCTGACCGGCAGGGCCAATCGGCTTGCCGACCTCGCGTCGGGGTCTGTCGTGACGCGAACCCATGAGTTGGTCGATCCGGCACGGTGCCGGATGTGGGCTGGACACAACCGTGAATACGGCCTGCTCAACGAGCAGCGTTGCGCGGACCTGATCGAAAGCATCAAGGCGCAGGGTCGGCAGGAAATCCCGGCGATCGTCCGGCGCGTTGCGGGCGACCCGGACTACGACTTTGAAGTGATATGTGGCGCACGCCGGCATTGGACGATCAGCTGGCTGCGGTCGCACAACTATCCGGAATTCAAGTTCCTGATCGACGTCCGCGAGATTGGCGACGAGGAAGCGTTTCGCCTTGCGGATATCGAGAACCGTGCCCGCGACGATCTCACCGATCTGGAGCGCGCTCGAGATTATCTACGAGCGCTCGACGCCTATTATGAGGGGCGTCAGAAGACGATGGCGGAACGCCTCAAAGTCTCTGAGAGCTGGTTGACGCGTTACCTTGATCTGGCCCGGCTACCGACCGAGCTGACGAGAGCCTTTACCGAGCCTCAGGAACTGGGAGTCCGCAACGCGATCGCGCTCAAGGCGCTGCTAAAGCCGGATGATCGCAGGGAGCGCGCGTTCAAAGAAGCAGGGCGTCTTGCGAAGGCGCAGGAAGAGAGCGGTCATCCCATGCCTGTGCTCGACGTGATCAAAGCCCTCACTGTGGCCGTAGATCCCCCCAAGAGGTCAGGATCCCCCAAGAAGTCAGGAAAGCCGGAGACTGTGTCCAATGTAGGCGGTAAGCCGGTGCTCCGGATTGAGGGCGCGGACCGCAAGGGCATTCGCTTGACCCTTCTGAGCAAGGGCGGCGCGTCCCGCCAGGACGCGGAAGAGGCGATCCGGGCGGTGCTAGATCAGCACTGGGCGTGATGCGTGCGGCGCTGACGCCAGCAACTTTCGCGCACCCTGCGGCGTGACATTCAGCAACCGCGCTACCGCCTTGGGCTGAAGCCCCGGATAAGACAGCTGAAGGCGCGCGAGAAGGGGCGCCTTGCTCCGCCTCGTGACCCGAAGGTCGAGCCGGATCCGGGTCGCCTCGCGCTCGATGAAATCCAGTTCGCGAAGACCGCTCTGAGACGTGCTGCCGATTGCCTGCTCCAGTGTCCGGGCCAGCTCGGCCGGGGAGGGGGGTAGGTATCTTGGCAGCAGGGTGAGCGAGGGGATGACCTGCTTCGTGAAGCCGGCACGGTAGAGCATCCGCGGCATGGCAACCGCGACCAGCCAGATGCGATCACGACCCCGCGGCGGAAGGTCCAGCGCGCGGCCATCGAGGCTCACTACGCCCCAACTGCTTGAGCTCGCCGGTTCGGTTAGCGCCGCGAGCTCCAGCACGCGGGACGCAACCGCATGAAGGTCGCCAGAAGGGAAGGGGGCATCAGCCAGGGCACGCACTTGCCGCCAAAGCGGACCGAAATGAGCCAAGTCCGAGTTCCCATAGGTTTCAGCCTCGGTGCGGTCATCCAAGACCTGACGCAGCGCGTTGAGCGTCGACCGGGCGACAGGGTCCTTATGGTCCTCGTCACTGCTGAGCGCGAGGTGAAAGATGGCGGCGACCGAGATAGGGTCGTTGAGGCCCTCGGAGGCACGGGGCGGCGGACAGCGGCCCGCGATCCAGTCCTGCAGATCCCGTACCCGGATTGGCACGCCGGCGAGGCCGGCTAGGGCGGCCGCACCCTCAAGGCGCGACCGTGCGAGGAAGATGTCCGCGCATGTGCTACCCTGCAACCGGCCGTCGAGGCGACCGAGCAGAAGCAGGCTGTCGTCGATCCGAAGGTTTTCAGCGCGGGTCACGGTAAGGGACGATGCCACGTATGGAAACCAAAGTCAGCAGTTGGTTTCCCTCACCCATAGCTGTTGAGTACAAACATGTGATAATTGCAGTTATCACATAAGCGGAATTGACCGGTCCTTATAAGGCGCGGTACACGCGCCGCTGAGGAGCACAGCACATCATGGGCACCGAAACCGCCTTGGAAGGGCCAAAAACCGCTGTAGCGGCGTCTGAGGCGATCCTGCCGGCCAGTAGAGCGCCCGCCGACCTTGCGTGGACGATCGTGCAGGTGCGTGCCGGCGAGCGCATCACCGTCAACGAGGCGCTGATCGCGGCGTATGAGGCCGCTTCTTCGCCCCACAGCATCCGCGCGCTCAAATCCGACGTCGAGGCGTTCGACGCCTGGTGCCGGCGCACTAACCGGATCGCGCTGCCCGCGACCGCCGAAACGGTGGCCGATTATCTCGATGCGCGGGCAGGGAAGGGGAGCCGTCCGGCGTCGTTGTCCCGCTACAAGGCGTCGATCGCCAAGATCCATCAGCTGCTCGATTTGAAGGATCCGACGCCGGCCCCCCTCGTGAAGCTGCGGTTGCAGGCGGTGCGGCGCGAGAAGGGGGCGGCGCAGAAGCAGGCGCGGCCGCTGCGGTTCAAGGGGCCGGTCCGCGACGTCGAGCGCGACAAGGCGCGGGGCCTCAACATCCGCGCACTGCTCGAGAGTTGCGGGGGCGATTTGCCGGGGCTGCGCGATCGGGCGCTGCTGTCGGCCGCCTATGACACCGGCCTGCGCGCCTCCGAGCTGGTGGCGGTATCCGTCGAGCATATCGAGGAAGCGATCGATCCTGAGGCGCGACTGCTGCAAATCCTGCGCCACAAGGGCGATCAGGACGGGGAGGGGGCAACTGCCTATCTGAGCCCGCGCACCGTCACGGCGCTCGCCGCCTGGACCGACGCGGCCGAGATCACGGCGGGGCCGCTGTTCCGGCGAGTACAGGTCCGGCGCTACAAGGCCCGGGCAGCCGTGCGCGGTCGGCCAATCGACAGCATTTCGGGCCGCGAAGCGTGGGATTTGCGCAAGACGCTTTCTAAGCCTGCGGTGAAGGCGCGCGTCGAGTACGACATCGGTACCGTGGCGCTGCACCCGGGCTCGATTGGACCAATCTTCCGGTCGATCATCCAGCGGGCGTTCGATGTCGGCGCGCTCCCCGATCTAACCCCTGAGGATCTGACACGGTTGCTCAAGGGGATCAGTGCCCATTCGACGCGGATCGGGCTCAATCAGGATCTGTTCGCGAGCGGCGAAGATCTGGCTGGGATTATGGATGCGCTGCGGTGGAAGTCTCCGCGCATGCCGCTTGCCTACAATCGAAACCTAGCCGCTGAGCAGGGTGCAGCGGGGCGGCTCATGGCAAAGATCGCGTGAAACAGTTGTCCTGGGCAATTTCTCAGGTGGAAATGAGCGGGCCCCTTTAGGTGTCGGAAACGCATTCGGCTTGGACATCAAAAAGCGATCCAAACAGTCGAATATCGGGCGGCCAAATCGCGCATTGCCGTTATGGACGTAAATCGAAAATGATGAGCGGCTCGTGATCTAGGCGAGTTTTAGGGGGCGGAGTGTCAGTCAAATATCCTCGGGGATCGGAATGGCGGCAGTGGGATCTCCACATTCACACGCCCGCTTCTTTCCATTGGAAGGGTGAGCGTTTCACACAAGGAGGGGCGAGTCCGCGGGATAAGGAGCTGATCGACGATATGGTCGGCGCGCTGAACGACGCTGCGCCGGCAGTTTACGCGATCCAAGATTATTGGCACTTCGATGGCTGGTTTGCCCTCAAGCGACGCCTCGCCGAAGCCGGCGCACCCAAGCTGGAAAAGACGGTCTTCCCCGGGATCGAATTGCGTATCGCGGCGCCCATGGCCGCCCGCCTCAACGCACACGTCATCTTCTCCGACAAAATTCCCGACCAGTTACTCAGAGATTTCCTATCCGCGCTGAAGCTCGAGCTCACCGGTCAGCCACTCTCGCCCCACGCATTGATGACCTACGCGCGCGGCGTTCAGGCCGACAAACTCAAGGTTCATGGCTTCGATAAGACCAGGGTCATGGCCGAGGATCAGGTCGCGCTTGAGGCCGGCTACCATACCGCGGAAATCACGGTCGAGAGCTACAAGGCAGCTGTGCGAGCGGTACCGGAGGGTTTTGCCTCCGGATTCATGCCCTTCGATACCAACGATGGGCTCGCGTCCGTCGAACACCTCGAGCACTACGCATATGCGATCGGGCTGTTCGATAGCTCGCCCATCTTCGAGACTAGAAACGAGGGTCTTTGGAATGCATTTGTCGGCCGTAAGACGGCCGAGAACGCCAAGTTTTTCGATGCATTCCAAGAATCTATCGGAAAGGTTTCGCGACTGCCTGTTTCCGGCAGCGACGCGCACCAATTTCGGGGCGTAGCTGGCAACAACGACGCGCGAGGCTATGGCGATTACCCATCCCAAAGGGTGACGTGGATCAAGGCGGATCCGACCTGGAGGGGGCTGCAACAGGCGATCAAGGAACCGCAGAAGCGATGCCATATTGGCCTGATCCCGCCCAAGCTCCAGCGGATTTCCGCGAACAAAACCTTCTACATTGATGCGATTTCGCTCGCGAAGGTGGATGGTAGCACGTTAGCCGAGGCGTGGTTTGATGGATGTACGATTCCGTTGAACGCGGACCTAATTGCCATCATTGGCAACAAGGGTAGCGGCAAAAGTGCCTTGGCAGACGTGCTCGCACTGATCGGCAACTCTCAGCAGCACTCACACTTTTCTTTCCTCAAAGCCGATCGCTTCCGCGGCAAGGCAGGCGAGCCGGCGCGTCAGTTCGAAGGCGAGCTCCGTTGGCTGGCGGGAGACCCAACCCGAGCGAACCTTGCGGATAACCCGGCCGCGGACCGTGTCGAGCTCGTAAGGTATGTCCCGCAAGGTCGCTTCGAAGCGCTGTGCAATGAGCACGTCACGGGGCGCTGGGAGAATTTTGAGCGTGAGCTTCGCTCGGTCATCTTTTCTCATATTCCGTCTGAAGATCGCCTGCATGCACTCGATTTTGACCAGCTGATCGAGGCGCAAGAGGCGATGCTGCGCGTGCGATTAGATGAAGCGCGCAAAAACCTGTTTTCGGTCAACCGCATCATTGCGGGGATTGAGGATCAGCTGCACCCGACCATTCGCAAGAATATCGAAGAACAGATCCGGCTGAAGACGGTTCAACTTGCGGAACTGGAACTGAGCAAGCCAACGCCAGTGCCTGAGCCAGCTGATACGCTAACGTCCGAACAAGAGCATGCCGCGGCAACCTTGGCCTCCCTCGTGGCCGCCAACGAAAAGCTCGACGAGGAAGAGAAGCTCGTCGGTGAGAAGCTCACCGCCTTTTCAGCCCAACGAAAGGCGGTCCGCAACGTTCGCGAGCGCCTCGCGCTGCTTCGATCTCAAATTACGGGTGCAGTGGCCGAAATCGCGGATGATTTGAAAATATTGGGTCTGCAACCGGTCGATGTGCTGGTGTTCGAGACTGAAGATAAGAGGCTTCATGAAGTCGATGGCGAAGCGGAAAAGGGAGGCGTCACCCTCGCGACGCGCGTCCAAGAGATCAAAACGCTCAGGCTGGCCAATGCTGATCAAATCTCGTTGGCAACGGTCGCGCTCGACGGGCCACAGCGCGCGTACCAGGACTATCGCAATGCGTTGAAGGTGTGGCAGGCGTCCGTTGATGCGATTCAGGGCACGGCCGACGTTCCGGATAGTAAGCACGGCCTCGAGACCCGGCTAGCCCAGCTCGACGAACTTCCGAATACTCTGGCGGAGCGGAGAGCCCACCGAGACGAATTGGCCGGCGACATATTCGATATCCTAGCGATGCAGCGGGATCAGCGCTCGACGCTGTTCGAGCCTCTCCAGAAGATCATCGGAGAAAACGCACTTATCCGCGATGAATACCGCCTCCAGTTCAAGGCAAATCTGGCCGCCTATCATGATGCTGTTTCCGAAAAGCTGTTCTCCCTCATTAAGAACAGCATCGGTGAACTTCGCGGCGAGGACGAAAGCCGCGCTGCGATTAAGGCACGGATCGAGACACGCGATCTGGATAGCAAGCCGGGGGCGTTGGATTTTGCCAGC
This sequence comes from Sphingomonas psychrotolerans, assembly GCF_002796605.1. Taxonomy (NCBI): domain Bacteria; kingdom Pseudomonadati; phylum Pseudomonadota; class Alphaproteobacteria; order Sphingomonadales; family Sphingomonadaceae; genus Sphingomonas; species Sphingomonas psychrotolerans. The sequence continues at coordinate 110,942 of NZ_CP024924.1, read as the reverse complement.
GAACTTCACCGGCTGCTCCATGAATCGGCCCGACAACGGTCGGCCGGCCAGTCTGATTTGCTGGTACTGATGCGGAAGGATCGGACTCCGAGCGAGGTTTATGATCTTATTTTTGGCTTCGAGTATCTGGAGCCGAAGTACACATTGCTTTTCCAGGACACGCACATCGAGCAGCTGTCGCCGGGACAGCGCGGGGCTCTGCTCCTGATTTTTTATCTCCTCGTCGACAAGAAGCGGAATCCGATCATTCTCGATCAGCCGGAGGAGAACCTCGACAACGAAACCATCGTCAGTCTTCTCGTGCCGGTGCTGAACGCCGCCAAGGAGAATAGGCAGATCATAATGGTCACGCACAACCCGAACCTGGCGGTAGTCTGCGATGCCGAGCAGATCATATTTGCCGAGTTCGACCGCAAGGCAAAGTGCAGCATCAAGTACCTATCCGGCGCGATCGAGGACGCCGCATTGAACACCGCGGTCGTAAACGTCCTCGAAGGCACTAAGCCGGCGTTTGATAATCGCGGGCAAAAATATCAGTGACCGCGCGGCACGCGGCCGAACACGGCGGGGCAGGGCGCATTATGGCGATCCAATCAGGGGTACGCGAAGCAGAACTGCCTATGATCCACCAGCACGATTTCACCGTCATCAGTGAGCGGAACGACCAACCGCCGTCACTGCTTGCCTCACGCCAAGATGCCGGATGCGTGACTGCGGCGTTCCCTCGGAAGACGTCCGCTGCGAATCCGAGGCTTACTATGACCGACTCGGACCAGGCAAACCCGCCTTTCCCTGAAAAAATTGGCGTAAACTCAGGCCTCGGTTCGCTCACGGCACCCGAGATTGAGACGAAGATTGCGCACTATGTTTGCCTGGCACCGGCCCCACCTACGGCATGGATTGCCGGCACCCAAAAGTATGGCAGTGTCTCGCTAGCCCTGGACGATGCCCCGGGTGCGGCGTGAGGACGTTCAAACCCGTCAGGGTTCCGACGCCCGAGGAGTTCGCTGCTTATAAGGGCGCGCACTGTCACCAGCTGTGGGCGCGCGTCGGTCCCGATTGGACCTGTCCGAGTTGTCAGCGACCGAAGTTTGAAATTCTGCGCTGGACCATGCGCTTCCCACGGACCGTCAACAGGTTCGAGGATTGGATGGCTGGCCTACACGAGCACCATGATCATGCCCGCAGCTGGACCGGCGTCGGCACGGCTCGGTTTTTACCGACTGTCCTTTGCGACCAGTGCAACACTGCGGACGGCGCGGCCAAGCGACGTTTGAAGCTGCCCGAGAACTTTTCCTTTTCGCCCTCCGAGATCGGCCGCTTCGTGGCGTCTACCCCACATGGAAAGCACCAAATAGACTACGACTTGGCCGCGGAAATCTATTCGGCTCTTGAGGCTCGCTGCAGACTTGTCCGCCATCCAAGCTGACCGTCAAGGCCGATTGCGTGATAGGTGGGGGCCATGCCGATCCTCGATCCTATCCGCTTTCAGGGCACCTTGTCCCAAGCCGACGCCGATGTTTCGGTCGGCTTCACCGCCGGCATTGACGACGATGGCAATCTTACGATCGCACTTGATCCCATCACGCCAGCGCGCGCCGCGACACCGTTCGTGCCGCGCGATCGCCCATTAGACAACCAATCGAGCCTGAGGCTGGAAGGCGCGTCGGACGATGGCTGGCGCTTCTCGAGCGAGACCTTTCATCTGCATCGTTGGTCGCATCCGGAGGGTCGGGTCGAGATCGAGGGAGGCTGCGGGCTGGCCGAGTTCAGTCGGGACGTTCGTGTCGACCATAATGACATGCGCGCCTGGTTTTTCCGTAAGCTGGCGACCATCCACGGCATCGAGCGCCAGACCCCGCTCGGTCGGCTGGTGTTCACTGGGTATAGGGAGGGTACCGACCAGGAACCGCGGGCCGTGCTGGCAATTCATGCCAGAGGCTCCGAGAGCCAAAGCTGGTGGGACCAGAGCGAACGCTTTCTCATTCACCTCGAACGCGTGCTGTCTCTAGCCTGCGACGTCTATCTCGTTCCGATCTACGAGCAGCGCGTGCGGGGGGGCGTGATGACGCTCCGCGTCGTTCAGCGGGGCAGGACATCCGCACCGTATATGGCGCCTTTCGATCTCCTCTTCATGTGGCAGATCTTCGATTGCGCGGTGTGCGCCTTTGAGGAGCGACCAGAGGCGATCGAGCGCCTTGATCCTGCCATTCGCTGGATGACGGCGCCCGTTGCCTATCAAGAGTCGCGGCTTATCAATGCCATGAGTGCTCTGGAAAGCATCATCGCCCGCTCCGGTCTCCCTGAGTTATTTCTCGACGATCCTGCCGCATTTCATGAACTGAAAAAGCGTGTGCGCAAGTTTCTGAAGGCGGACCCGGACGCACCTTCCGCGATGGGAGGCAAGGTAGGCGAGCTCAACCGCCGCTCTTTGCGGGACAAGCTCGACCTCCTTCTGGGGGCACGTGGCATATACACAGAGGATCTGCCCACGGGCTGGCTGACTGCGATCACCGCCGCGCGCAATGTCATCGTCCATACGGGCGTTGCGCCAGACCAGGGGCCGGCAGACGCGCGCATGCTCGACCATATCGTCTGGGCGCGCGAAATCGTGACCCGCATCATCTTGGATGCGATCGGTTTCGAGGGGCAATATCAAAGCTGGCTGCATCGAACCGCCTACCTCAGTTTTCCCGGCTGTCGTCCAATTACCGTGATTGCAGCGGAGCAGGCAGCGGCGACCGCGAACTCCTCGGCGAGCCATCTATGATAAGGGCCGACTGAGGAGCTTAGCTGTCGATGCGTCTTTACAAATATATGAGCCTCGCTAGCCTCGAGGCGGTGCTCAAGCACAACACAATCGGATTTTCCCTGTCGAAGGATCTGAACGATCCCTTCGACTTTCCCACGGCGCCCGATGTCCGGGAATATGGATTTCTCGGCTCGCTTACCGCCAGCCTGAAGGGCAGCATATGGGCGAGCCATATGGGCGTTTGCTCATTGACGCGCACGGCGACCAACTCGCTGATGTGGGCGCACTATGCCGACAAGCATCGCGGCGCCGTCATCGAGATCGACGTGGGCACAGCCGGTTTTCTGGACACCGGCACTAATGCAATCCCGGCGCATTTCGGCAGCGTCATCTACCTGAACAATCCGAACATGAGCCAGTATGCCGGCGCTCCGACCTCTGGGCCGGGGGTTGTTGTCGGCGAGCTGTATGATTTCCGGGTGGACTATTTTCAGCAGCTGCAGCGACTGTTCCTCTCCAAGCCGCTTTGCTGGGCGTATGAGGAGGAAGTCCGGGTGGTGAAGTGTCTGCGCGGCGTCGATGAGGACGATCCGGAAAACGCCAGTGGCACCTTCACGGTCGTACGGCGGGAAGAGGGCTCATCAATGCACGCCTTTCACCTGCCCGAGGGTAGCGTGTCTCGGGTCTGTTTCGGAATCGCGGCTAACCCATATGAGGTCCAGCGGATCGTCAATGATTTTGGGCTGGAAGGCTGCCTGATCGGACGCAAACGGCGCGGATCCTACGATGTCCAGTTCGAGCCTTTCCATAGTGCGCAGGAGATGATCGCGGGCGCGGAAGATCCGGGCTAATGGGCCCGACCATGCTCTCGAAAGGCTTGGGGCCCCCGACCTCTGTTGAACCGGGGTCCGCTTTCGCGGTGAGCGCAATGATGTGTTCGCGCCTACCAGCTTCTCCGCCGTTTAATCCGCGCCATCACCTACGCTGTCGGACCTAGGATTATCCTCTTCCCGGGTACGTGCCGAAAAGCGCGGTCGCGGCATGTCAGGAGGATGATCTGCATCCGCGTCGCCGCTTCGGTCAGGATCTCGATCATCGTGTCGAGCCGCCCGTCGTCGGAATAGACCAGCGGGTCGTCCAGGATCAGCGACACAGGCTTCCCCTGCTCCAGCAGAAGGTCGGCGAACGCGATCCGGGTGAGAACGGCGAGCTGCTCCTGTGTGCCACGAGAGAGGTTGGCGCAGCTCTCGTCGACCCCGGTCCGGGTCACGCTTGCTAGCGCCAAATCCTCGGAGAAGGTGAGTTCGCAGTCAGGCAACAGCTTGGCGATATATCGCTTCGCGCGTTTCGCCACCGGGCCGACGAACTTGGCGGCGGTTTCGTTTCGTGCGCTTTCCAGAGTATCGCGCAGCAGCTTCAGCGAGTCTGCCTCTTCGGTGACGCGCTGGAGCGCGGCGTTTGCCGCCTCCACTTCCTCCTGAGCGGCCGCGGCGCGGTCGGCCAGGCCCAGGCCGCCCTCACTTTCGATAGTGCCCTCCAGGCGGGCGATCTCGGTTTCGAGTCTGATGCGGGTTTCAGCGGCCATCCGGACCCGCGCGTCGATGACATCGATCTTGCGATTGATCGCTGCGACATCGTGTGCCGACGCATCGCGCTTGGCGTTCTCCAAACGAACGGCTGCCTCGGCTGCGGTTTCACGCGCACTAGCCAGGTCTGCATCAAGGGACGGCCATTCCGGACGGGCTTCGATCTCCTGGAGAAGGTTCGCAGCGTTGGCGAGATCACTCACCGCGCCGGCTTCGGTTAGGGCGAGGGGCGCATCCTCTTCCTCAACCCGGCGCAATGCGGCGATGGCGCTGTCCTGTGTTCCCTCGGCGCGGGCGAGTTTTGTGTCGGCAGCGTCGAGCGCCGCCGCCAGTCCTGTCACATCCGGAAGCGTACTATCTGAGTCGCTTGCCTCACTTTCGAGATCGGCGACGAACAGCTTCAGCGCTTCGGGACCGGCCGCGATCGGTAGGGTGTCGTCGGCGGGCGTCGCCGCTTCAATACGTGCAGCAAGCGTGCGCAGCTCCGCGGCGGCGTCGCGTGCCGCCTCGTTGCGCGAACGGGCAGCCGCAAGGTCGTCGAGCTGAAGCTCCTCCAGCGTAGCCCTCCTCTTGCGAAGCGCGGCCGCGAGGGTCTCTTCGGCGCTGGCGGCCGCGGCCGGCGGGCTGACGATCAACTGGGCCCCTCCGAGCACGATATGGGTCGCGCGCGTGATCGTGCGCTCGCCAGCTGCCATCGGCTCGCCGTCGATAGTGATCCCGTCGGTCGTGCCCGACAGGGCCAGCCGGGTCGCGCCGGCGTCAACGATCGCCTGTGCCTGGCTAACCGTCCGGTCGTTCGCCTCAAGCGTTTCGATCGTCTTGGCAGGAATGGCGGTTGCCGCCAGCGCTGTCGCGTCACGGTGCAACTGCTCGAGCTTCAACAATTCATCATGCCGACGCCGGGCGGCTGCGGTCGCGGCCTGGCGACGATTGAGGCGGAGAGCCTGCTCACCTGCAGCAAGCGCTGCTCGGGCGTCTTGTCGCTCGCTGCGCGCCGCTTCGAGTTCCTCGCGCGCTGTCGCCGCCTTGCCCTTGGCGGTCGAGAGCGCCTCTCTGAGCTCGGTGCGCTTTGCTTGAGCTGTCGTCAGAGCCGTCGTAGCGTTGTCACTGGAGATAGCCGCCGCTGCGTGGCGAGATTGCAGGTCTTCCAGTCCCTTCAGCTTCGAAGCGGCCGCCTCCCGTTCGGCCTTCCGCGTCGAGAGAATTTGCGCCGCCGCCCGGGCGACCTCAAGAGAGCCGACTAGGTCTTTGCGAGCCTGCGCGTCGGTCTCGTCTGCGATCTCCCGCTGAACGATCTTGAGCCGACCGCGTGCGGCGTCGAGCTCGGAAAAGCTTCGTTCCAGTGCGGCGAGCCGTTCGTTGGCCTCGCGCGCCGCCGCTTCTGCAGCATCCGACCTTTCCCGCGCTTCATTCTGTCGCCCGCGCTTCTGGCCGCTGGGAGACCAGTAAAGCTCGTATTGAGCGTCTATCCGTTGACGCACGCGCCGATAGGCATCTCCGCCCATGATCGATCCGACCTCAGCTTCGAGAGTGGACGCGATCGTGTCGCGAACGATCTGCCCAGGGCCGGAAACGGCGAGCGCCTCGGTCTGCCCGACCCACAACAGCCCCAATGCCCCGTAAGTCGAAACATCGCCGCCACGACTGGTGTCGCGGACCGAGCCGAGCAGCACATTGAGCCGTGCCTCCGCGTCATCGCCTTGAGCACGGCCTTGCGGACCGGTGATCTCCAGCGATGGGCTCCTGAGGAAGCGTTTCGTCAACGACCATGGTGCACCGTCGACGTCGAAGGTCACCTTGATCTCGGGGCCGACCGCCTCGCCGTACGGCGCAAAGGACTGGGCGAGCTGATTGCGCGTGGTGTGGCGCACGAAGAAAGCTGCGCGCAGCGCCTCGAGTAGTGTGGATTTGCCCGTTTCGTTCGGCTCAATGACGATGTTCAATCCCTCGGTGAGATCGTCGATCGCGAAGGGGGTCCGGAACTTGCGGAAGCCGTCGATCGCGATCTGCCGGATGACGAGGCTCATGCCTGGCCCTCCCGGCTGTACTCGACGAACAATCGTTCCAGCGCTCGCTTGGCGACGGCGCTGTCCAGGCCGCCCGCGTCGATCCTTGCGTTGAGCTTGGCTGCTGCGGTCCCGAGCATCCCTTCCACGGCGAGCGTCGCGAGGTCTTCCTCGCGTGGGCGGCCGACAAGGTCATCGGCTCGCACGCCAAGATGCCGCAGGCGGTGACTGAGGTCGTTTTCGAGCCGCCCGAGCATCGCGATCCGCTCGCCGAGGCTGGTTATGCCCGCCAGGGTCAGCTGCAGAAGCGTGTTGGGGGCGTCCACGCCAGCAAGGAGTTGGTCGCATTCAGCGTCGAACGCTGCCTTGTCGTTGATCGTCCAATCGCGCGTTAGCCATTGGAAGCGGCCGGTCCGGATCGGCGTCACTGTCGGCATAAGGTCGGGCTGGACCTCGACGACGAGCGCGTGACCCGGTTCATCGCGCTGGAAGCGGTCGGTCTCCGGCGTGCCGGAATACCATGTCCGTGCATCGACCTTGAGGGCTCCGTGCCAGTCGCCGAGCGCTAGATAATCGAGCTCCGACAGCCTGGCACGATCCGGGGCGATCTGGTTCTTGGTCTCTCCGCGCGATCCGAAATCGCGGATCGATCCGTGAGCGACGCCGATCCGAAGCCGCGCGCCCGGGGTCTCCATCGTATCGAACAGGCTGGTTGGATCCTCGAGGTTATGTCGGTGGATGAGGGGGGCGGGCAGCAGCCAGATCTTGTCCTCGATCTCCCGTGGCTCAGGTTCGGAGAGGACGATGATCTTGTCGCTGGTCCGTTGCCGGACCCGGTCCCACAGCCCGCCATTGCGCGCGAAGTCGTGGTTCCCGGGCAGGAGCCACCAGCGGCAGCCATGCCGATCCATCCGCGAGATCGCCTGAACGATTGTTCGGTCTTCAGGCCCTTCGGTGTCGAAGATGTCGCCGGCGACGATGACGTGTTCGGCGCCATGCTCGGCGGCGGCGCTCCCAAGCGCGTCAACGGCGTCGAAGCGGGCTTCCGTCAGCGCACCGCGGACATCGGAATCGAAGCGGCCAAAGGGTTTGCCTAGCTGCCAGTCGGCGGAGTGGATGAACTTCATTTCGCCCTTATAGCGTTCGTTGCCGACAACGGACACAGCATCTGCTCACATGCGTCCTAAATCGTTCCCTTTCTGTTCAAGCTCCGCTATTTTGAGCCCATGCCAGACTCGGTCGACCGAAAGATCATTCATGTCGACATGGACGCCTTCTTCGCGTCGGTCGAGCAGCGCGATGAGCCGGCGCTTCGGGGCAAGCCTGTAGCTGTGGGCCACGCTGCGGCCCGCGGCGTCGTGGCAGCGGCCAGCTATGAGGCTCGCAAATTCGGCGTGCGCTCCGCATTGCCTTCGGTCACTGCACTTCGCAGGTGTCCCGAGCTGGTCTTCGTGCCGCCGCGCTTCGACGTGTACAAGGCCGTCTCGCGGCAGATCCACGCGATCTTCTCCGACTATACCGACCTCGTCCAACCGCTGTCGCTGGATGAAGCCTACCTCGACGTGACGGCGAACCGGCGCGGGATCGAGACGGCTTGGAAGACGGCCAGAGAGATCCGCGCGCGCATATTGGAGGAAACCGGGCTCACTGCGTCGGCAGGCGTTTCGTACAATAAGTTCCTCGCCAAACTCGCCTCTGATCAGCGCAAGCCCAACGGCCAGTTCGCGGTGACGCCCGATATGGGCGCTGCATGGGTAGAGAGCCTGCCCGTCTCGCGGTTCCACGGTGTAGGACCGGTCACCGCCAAGAAGATGGCCGGCCTTGGCATCGAGACAGGTGCTGACCTCCGCGACAAGACGCTGGCTTTCCTTCAGCAGAATTTAGGCAGCTCAGCCGAATGGTACTATCTGATCGCTCGGGGCATCGACGAGCGCCCGGTCAATCCCGATCGTGAGCGCAAATCGTCAGGCTCTGAGACGACGTTCGATCGCGATTTGCAAGAGGACCTAGAGATCGAGGCAGGCGTGTTGCGTCAGGCGGATGACGTCTGGAACTGGTGTGAGAAGGCCCAGGAATTTGGCCGGACCGTCACCGTCAAAGTGAAGTATGGCGACTTTCAGAACATCACGCGAAGCCGGACCCTGCCGGCGCTGGTGACGACACAGGAAGCTCTGCGCGACGCGAGCCTTGCGCTGATACGCTCCGTCTTGCCGACTGAGAAAGGCGTACGCCTGGTCGGCGTGACCGTCTCGAATTTCGACCGATCGGCGTCTACGGTGAGAGAAGCGCTGCCCTTGTTCGACTAGGTGAGGCGACCGCGTCATTACTGGAGAAGCAGCTAAATGTCGTTGCGGATCGCTGATTCGCAAGAGACTTCTCTCCCGACGACCCGAACATGGCAGTGACGGTGGCCAGCCCCCGGACGCCAGAAGAACGGCTTCACCACGAATCCGGTCTGGAACAGCATACCCGCGTGACGACGCCGAGATGCGGTGTTGGCTCGCTTGTCACTTTCCGATGATCTGGTGCGCAAAGCTCGTCATCTTGACGGCGTTAGCGCGAGCGATAGCGGGATCCTCCGAAAGAGAGCGGATAGTGAGGACATCACCGTCACGGATGATGACGGCGGTCGCCCCGGCCATTGAACCCATGCGATAGCTGGTGATCCAGCCGACGGCGGGCGCAACGTTAAGTGCAGTGAGTTCGCAACTCGGGTCGCGGGCGCGGCATTGCGCCCGGAGTTGTTGAATTGTGGTTTTTCCCTCGCGCACACGCTGCTCGGTGCCGTCGTTCTGACGTCCCAGCGCGACGCCTACGATCGGGCTGCTGGGGCAGGAGAGACAGGATAGGGCGACTTGGCCATCTTCGGTCCGGCTTATGAAGTGGGGCCCCAGAACCCTCTCCATGTCCTTGGCCAGGCTAGCAAGATCGCGTGTTGCAAAGCCTTGGGCCGACACAAACGTGGTCGGAAGGAACAGGAGCGCGGCGGCGAAGAGGATTCGAAGCGTCATGCAGCCAGCCTAGCGCGGGTGCGTTGCCAGTGGGAGAACGAATAGCCGACTAAGCAAGCACGCGGCGGTTCCCTTGCCGTAAGCCAATGTTTGCGATGGCGCCCGCGTGCAGCGCGATCGATCGTCGGCCCCGCGAGGTAGTGCTCAACGAGGTAGAGCGAGTGCTGATCTAGATTATGTCATCAGCTTGATACGAACACGATTCGTGCCGATATGCTTAGGTATGACGCGACCCGCATCACTGGCATTCGCATGGGTGGCAGCTTCGCTGGCGATCGGCGCGGCTTCACCGCTTGCGGGGCAGTCGTCGAGGGATCAGGTGCGCGTCGTCACCACGCCGGATGGCCGCGCCGTTTATGTCGTGCCGGCGCATTCGGGGTCCGCTCACCCGACCCAAGTGCGTACCGTCGTCACGCCGGATGGCCGCAACGTCTATGTCGTGGACCAGCAGCCGAAGGACACCCGCACACCAAGGCAGCGGTGCGTGGACGAGCAAGTGGCGCCCGAGGGAGGCTACCCTTCGCAGCTCGCTACGGGCGCGATCGACCTAAAGTGCAGCCAGCGCTGATCGCTCCGACCCGATGCAGGTATGGCTCTTCAAGGGTGACGGGGATCTAAGGGCGCTGTGCGCGGACGATGGCGGGGCCGTGTTGCCGATCGAGCATGGTCCGTGGGTTCGACTGCGCAGCGTCGACCTAGATCAAGGCGGCGACGACGAGGCCGAGGCGAAGCGGCTCGTCGCGGAGCATGGCTTTTGCTGCTTCCGCGACTCCGAGGACTGAGGTGCCGCACACCGTAAAGCGGGATCCGGTGAGAGGATTCAAAATCGTACGCTAAGGGCCTGCCGTTTACGGCGCATAGATCGCGTGGCGGACTGCCTTGCACGGATCATTTATAGTCTGGCATTGGCGGCGATCATCACACTGACCCTCGCTTGGGAGTGTCCGGTTTCTCTATTTCCAACAGCACTTTTTGGGAAAGCCTTTCGGAAACGCGTTTCGGAAAAGCCGCACCGGCCACTGATCACGTCCCGCTCGACCTTCATTTACCCGCAGGGCGGCAGGCACCACCAGCCGCCCTATCAAGTTCAAAATGCGTGTCGCATGCCTATCACGAAGTTTCGGCCGCGCAGCGGTGATTGATCCTTTACAAAGGAGGTGTGTGCGAATGCCAGTTCGTTAAGCAAATTACTCCCGCGCACATACAGGTCAACTGCCCTTTCGTTACCCAAGTCGAAGCGGTAACTGAGCGTGGCGTTGAGCATGTCGTAGCCGGGCGTCCGGGTTTCATAGGACGCGATCTTGTCTTGCTGAAACGTGTGATAGTATTCGACGTCGCCAGACAGCGGTCCGGCGGTCGCATCGTAGCGCACGCCGAGACGGCCGGGGGGAATGCGTGGCAGGTTGTCGTTCTCGTTCTTGAGCTTCGCGTCGACATAGTCGCCGAACACCGTCACCCGCGACTGCGGCGTGATCTGATAGCTGGCCTGGCCATCGACACCGGCGAAGCGTGCCGTCGCTGCAGTGTAGATCAGGAAATTGTGCGGAACGCCGGTCTGGGTTTCAGTTTCGATCAAGCGCGCAAACACATAATCGTCGACGTTCTGATAAAAGAGCCCAACCTCGAACTTAAGCGGCCCCCTGGTCCGACGAAGCGTCAGATTGATCGCGTCCGTGGTCTCCAGAACGTCCTCAGCCGAAAGCCCGGCTTCGTCGAGGGTCGGATTGCCGACCGCTAGACCGAGTTCATAGCTGTTGGTCGCAAGGTTGTTTCCGCGTGCGTAAAGCTCGCGCACGCTCGGCGCACGCTGGGTATGCCCGAACGACAGCGCAAGCGCATAACCTTGCCCGACGTTCCAAGTGGCGCCGAGCGATGCCGACAATGGATTGTGCCGCACGGTAGGGTTCCTGGTGCGGAAGCGCTCTACGTCCTCGCTTTCCAGCACTTGTTTCCAATCAGCACCGTACCACTCCACGAAAAGTGCTGCCAGTTCCGGGCCAACAGTCGAGCGCCACGAGGGCACTCCTACGTCAATTCGACGCCAGTCCTTGCGGACCGCAGCCTCAATATCAACGGTGCCGAACGAGCGGCGCTCGGTCAGGAATATGCCGACACTTTCAGTCAGATAGTCGGGGGTCCCATCAAAACCATAAGCGCCGTCAGGAAACGGCCTGTGCAGGTTGTTGGCGTTGATGCCGCCAAACTTGCCGTCGGTATATTGCACGCCGGCTGTCCCCGTGAAGCCGAGGATCGGCTTGTGCGTGAGCTCGAAACGCCCATCCCAGACCTCGTTGGTAAAGCGGGAGAACAGCAATTCGCCGTCGATCTCGTCATGGGCGTAATCTGTGTAGGACCCGCGAAGCCGGACGTGGCTGAAGCCCGGGAGCAGGTCGTCATAGTCGGCGCGGACATCGACCCGGTCGCTGCGCAGCTTGATAGAGGCCGTATGGCTGTCTGGCCCGCCGAATGGGTCATCGAACCCGCCATGCGCTTCGCAATGCAGGTCGAGCCCATGCGTATGGCAGACACCATTTGTGTGACTGTGCCCGGGAAGGCCGTATTCGCTCTCCATTCGCGAATATGCAGCGCCGATATACCCCTTAGGTGTAATCCATGACGCGCCGACGGAATAGCTCGTGCTCTCAACAAAAGAGTCCCGCAGCTTGTCTGAACCGTAGCTGTTGGGGACGTCATAGTCCTCCGCAGCCCGACGCGCGCCCTCAGCATGGAGGGCGAACTGGCCCAAGCCGGCGGTGACCCGGCCGACAACCGTCTTCTCTTCGTCGCCGTTGCCAAAGCGCGCCTCCGTTGCACCGGAAAGGCTCCCATCCGGCACAGCCTTGGGCACCTTGCTGTCGATCAGATTTATGGCGCCGTTGGTCGCATTACCGCCATACCTGATAGCCGCCGGCCCGCGCTGAATTTCGATGGCATCTAGTAGGAGGGGATCGGTGGTAATCGCATGGTCCGGCGAAATTGACGACACGTCGAACAGATTGGCCCCATCGGTCAGCACTTCGATGCGCGGCAACGTCTGGCCGCGGATCACGGGCCGCGACGCGCCGCCGCCGAAGTTATCAAGGTGAACGCCCGGCAGGCCGGCCAGCGTCTCGCCAAGCCCCCCCTGGCGACGATGCGCCAGTTCGTCGCCGGAAAGGACGTGCACCGGTAGCGACGTCCCTATGGTGTCAAGCGAGCGACCCGTGACGACAATGTCGCCGGAAGGCAGCCGGTCACGCCTCTCGGCTTCTGCTTCCTCGCTCTCGACTGCTGCTTCTTGAGCATACGCCAGGCCCGGTGTGCCTACCGCAAAAACCGTCGCTGCGAGAAGCGCGGGAGCTCGTAGCCTTACCTGTCGGAAACTCAATCTCTCAGCTCCAATCACCTACATAGACCGAGGCACCTAATGAGATGTTATATCCTCATGTCAAGGGTGAGCGCGAAGTGGTTTGGCTGAAAGGACAACAACGCTGTGCGCCCTTTACGCTTGGGAAATCGGCACGCGATGGTCATTGATAGTGCGTGCCCCCTGCATGCCAGTGTCGAGCAAAAACTTGCCATCGGTGCCGGCCACGGATCCATCTAACAAGGGAAACTCCTGAACCATGACGATCGGAATGGTCACCGTTTCGTCAGGAGAGCGTATCTGTCAGGCTCGCTCGGATTTGGAGGGGATCCGCGCTTGGCTACCGATAGCCGAGGGGGTTGCAGCCGCTGCTATCGTGATCAGAACAAACGCCGCAGTTCGAACTTGGTAGCGTAGGAGTGTGTTGGGCGGCATAGGCCGGCGGCAGGCCGCATCATATCGCGTCAAGGGTTCTCGTTGAGCTGCTGCTGTATCGCCAGAGCGTCGAGGAGAAAGTTCTGCTCCACGAAGCGACCGTCTCGTATTTTGTGAAACACGTGTTCGACGTACTCGACAGTCGCGCCGTTCGGCGGTGAGCCGAGCCATTCTTTGATCGGGGTGCCCTTATTGTAGAAGCGAGCTGCAACCTGATTGCCGTCGATGGCGAGATCCTGAGGACGCCACATCAGATCAGGAACGGCATCGACGTGCTCTTCGAGCACTGTAACCATTTGCTCCCTAGTCATCGGCTGTCCGTTTACGATCATGTCGTCATGCATGAACTCGCTGAGTTGCTGAAAGTTATGCGAATTAAGCGCGGCGATGTAGCGTCCAAAAAAATTGCGCAGATCGACCTCTGACATCGGCTTTTCCTTTCGATTGGTGAGTCTATGTGCGTCAACCACGTCGAGTGCGGCTGGAGAAACATGGTCGAATAGCATTCAATCCGCCGCGAGAGGGTGGATTGAGGGGACGAGGTTCATCGCCGGCCACGATACCGAATGGCACCTAAATGGGTACCGCTGCCGCATAGGCGTCCGTTGTCCGGATCAGCTCATCGAGTATCTCGGGTTCAGACCAGGCATGGCCGGCGCCCTCAATCATTCGAAGTCTTGCCTGCGGCCAAGCGCGATGCAATTCCCAGGCGGTACGCGGCGGGCAAACCATGTCGTATCGACCTTGAATGATCGTGCCGGGCACTGCGCCCAGACGGCGGGCGTCGCGGATCAACTGTCCATCTTCAAGCCAGCCGCCGTGAACGAAAAAGTGGTTCTCGATGCGTGCAAACGCGAGCGCGAAACGTGGATCGGCAAAGCCAGCACTGGTGTCTGGGTCCGGCATCAGCGTTAGCGTCTTCCCCTCCCACATCGACCAAGCCTGAGCGGCCTGTGCCTGGACGGCCGGATCGCTGCTCGTCAGTCTGCGACGATAGGCAGTGCGAAGATCTTGACGTTCCGCTGCTGGGATGGGCGCCACAAACGACTCCCACTGATCCGGGAAAATCTCCGAAGCACCCTGCTGATAGTACCAGTCCAATTCCCGCCGAGTGACAGTGAAGACCCCCCGCAGCACAAGCTCGCTGACTCGGTCCGGGTGCGTTTGTGCGTAGGTCAGTGCTAGCGTCGAGCCCCAGGAGCCCCCAAACACAAGCCACCGCTTAACGCCGGTGAGAGTACGCAACCGCTCCATGTCGGCCACCAGGTGCCAGGTCGTATTCGCTTCCAGGCTGGCATAGGGAGTAGACTTTCCGCATCCGCGCTGATCGAACAGCAACAGATCATATCGTGCGGGATCAAACAGGCGGCGGTGTCGCGCCGAGATGCCGCCGCCCGGTCCGCCGTGGAGGAACACAGCTGGCTTGGCCCCTGGAGTTCCACAGCGCTCATAGTAGAGGACGTGGCCATCGCCGACATCGAGGAACCCCGCTGCGTAGGGCTCGACCGGGGGATATAACGACCGCAGATCAGGCATCGGCAACGCGTCGCATTCGACGAGGAACAAGGTCGAGCGGTGCATCGACAGCGGCAGCGACCGCCTCGGCCATCAGAGCGTGATCGGGGGACCGGGCGCACGCCGGATCGGTCGCCGTGGCATCACCTGCCAAGGCCAGCGCCTGGCAGCGGCAGCCGCCCCAGTCGATCTCCCGCCGGTCGCAGCTCCGGCATGGTGCTGGCATCCACTCGGTGCCCCTAAAACGCCGAAACGCCTCCGAGTCAGTCCAGATGTTCTTAAGCGACATGTCTCGCACCGACGGGAACGCGAGATCGGTCAGCGTTTCAGCCGCATGGCATGGTAGCCCTTTACCGGAAGGCGATATGTTGATGAAGCGATTGCCCCATCCCCCCATGCAGGCCTTGGGACGGGCGGCGTAGTAATCGGGGACAACGTAGTCGATAGCAATGCGACCAGCGAGCCTGGTACGGGCGGTTGCAACGACCTTGTTGGTCGCCTCCAACTGCTCGCGACTGGGTAGCAGCGCGCTCCGATTTAGCAGCGCCCAGCCGTAATATTGCACATGCGCGATCTCGATACGCTCAGCCTGAAGCGCTTCACCCAAGGCGATCATCGCTTCGACCCGATCGACGTTCTGCCGGTGCACGACGAAATTGGCGGTGAGCGGGAGCCCGGCTTCACGAATGCGGCGCGCGGACTCCAGCTTACGTGCGTGGCCGCCACGGTAGCCGCCGAAGCGGTCGCCCTCCGCCAGAAGGGCGTCCTGGAAAGAAAGCTGTATGTGATCGATACCGGCGCCTAGCAAATCGCTGATCGCCGCATCGGACAGCAACACGCCAGAAGTGATGATGTTGGTATATAACCCTGCGCTCGAAGCATGCGCGACCAACTGTACGAGGTCGGCGCGCGCCATCGGCTCGCCACCCGAAAAATGCACTTGCAGGATGCCCAGCGCCGCCGCTTGGTCGAGCACCCGTGTCCAGTCGGCGGTAGTGAGTTCGCCGCGCGGTGGGTCAAGCGCGATAGGGTTGGAACAATAGGCACATTGCAAGGGGCAGCGATGCGTAAGCTCAGCAATAAGACCCATGGGGGGCTGGGTATAGTTCATAGTTCCAGCGCTCCGCGTAGTGACAGGTCTTCCAGCGCTGCTGCCGTGTCCCGAACAATGAGCTCACGCGGTGCGTCGAACCGCGAAGCGAGATCGTCGGCAATCGCCGCGATTGGGCGCTCGCCATCCACCAACTTCAGAATTTCCACTGCAACTTCATCAGGCACGTACAGCTTCTCGGGCGCTAGAAGCACCCAAGCCCCGCGAACCTGATCGTACCGGAACCGGACGCCTCGACGGAAGCGCGGAACGCGAGACTCGCCGCTCATGCGGCGTCCGGTACGAATGCGCCGGGCGGTACAAAACCGGGAGCGACATAGGCATAGTAAAGGCCGTCCAGCTGAGACCATAGCACGTCGCATTTGAACCGGAGCGCCGCTAGCACCGCTGCTTGCTTCTCTAAGGTGACTGCCTCCGACCTGACATAGGCGAGGGCCCAAGCGCTGTCCTGCGGCGCCTGGGTGAGCCGGGGCGTGAAATAGGCCAGTGTCTCGCGGGTTATGAAGTCGTAGTGCTTCAACATGCCCGAGACACGCTCTGCGATGATTGCCGGCGCAAACAACTCCGTGAGCGAAGATGCGATCGCTTCCAGCAGCGTGCGATCCCGAACGAAATGGACGTAAGCGTCCACGGCAAAACGCGTCTCGGGGAGGATGCCGCCAGCGCTTTCCACCAGGGCCCTATCAAGCCCAACCCCTTCGGCCAGCTTCAGCCAGCGTTCTATGCCTCCCGGCGTGTCGCCATCACCGTCGTGGTCCTCGATGCGCCGACGCCACTCACGGCGTTGCGCAGCAGAGGGGAGGCGCGCCATCAGCATCGCATCCTTGGTTGGTATGCTTGCCTGGTAATAGTAGCGGTTGAGCGCCCACGCCTGTACCTGACCGCGGGTGAGTTCACCGGAGTGGAGCAGCTGATGGAAAGGGTGGAGGCTGTGATACCGTTCAGCGCCGATCGCGCGGAGCGCGGCTTCTAGCGCGTCAGGGGACATCACCGCACTCAAAGCGAAAACTCCATGCCGTCCTCGGCGATTATCCAGCCAGCAGCCTCCGCTTCGGCTCGCTCGAGCGAGTCCGCCAGCAGGACAGGGTTCGAGTTGTTCATGTGAATGATTATCTTGCGGCGCACCGTGATCGATTGGAATGCTGCCAGCGTGCCATCAGGCCCGGAGAGACTCATATGCCCCATCCTTCGGCCCGTTTTGCTACCGAGATTCGCGGCGACCATCTCATCGTCGCGCCAAAGCGTGCCGTCGAAGAACACCATGTCCGCGCCGTTCAGCCGCGAGGCTAGCTCGTTCGTCATGGCTGCACAGCCAGGGATATAGAAGACTCGATGCCGCCCGTCCGACACCAGCACGCCAACGGTCGTTTCGTCGACTTGGATGGTCGGCATCGTATCAGCCTCTTCCAAGAAGAGCGGCACCTTCCCCGGGACGGAAAACAGCTCGAGGGTGCAGCCGTACTCGGTTGCTCGAGCGTTCAGCTCCAACGCCTGCCTTGCCACGATGTCCCGCCCAAGTACGTCGAAGATCGGGTTGGCATCGAGAAATCCGTGGACGCGCGGTGTCGCAAGAAGGGTGAACGCGTGGCGCTCTCTCAATGTCAGGAGGCCGGCAATCACGTCCACATCGCCGCCAGACAGGACAACTGCAGCGATGGGGCTGGAGCGCATTCCGTCGCGAGGGTGCAGCTTAGGCGTGCGGTTGAGTTGCTCGCGAAGGTCTGGCGATGCGTTGAGAAGAATCCACTGATTGCCGTCCGCGCTGATGGCCAGGCCGGCTTGAGTCCTGGGGAGCGCCGCAGGATCGCCAGCGCGGGCGCGGCGACAACCGGGAGCATCGGAATTCCACTGGGGAAAACCACCGCCAGCAGCGGACCCCAGGACCAAAACCTGCACTGATATTTCAGGCGTTCAGCTCGGCAGAGGCGTAGCAGTTGATTTCCGCGCCCAGGGCGATTTCGACAATCTTGGGTGTGTTCCAGGTCATGAGCTTGCTCCATCAGGTTGCTGGCGCGGGACAGTGCCACTGCCATCCCACAGAATGTGGCAGCAGCTCGGGGGCCGATCACACGCACGCTGACAATGACACTTCGTCAGGTGCGGCGGTAGCGCCGATACCGTGTACTCTCTGTCACAGTTGGCGGAACGCTGGGCGGGTAGCACGTGTCGCGTTCGCGCCTCATATCTACTGGTGAGCCCCACACTTTCGCCATGGCGGATCGTGACAGAAGCCGACGGTTCTCATTGGAAGGACAGGCGCCGTTGCCGCGCTTGTTCGTCCTGGACCGGGAGGAACGGTAGTAACGGACGTAGTCGCGGTTCTGCCGGACCTGCAGAGACCGAAACCGCGTCGGCCGACGTGCCGAGAGCAATCGTCAGCCCAGCCCGCGGCTCCTCTGCAAACATCAGTCACTGATACTCGGACTGCCGGCTCCCCTCACTGAGCGGCGCATCGCATATCTGTACGATCCGAAGTTCGTGACGAGAGGAGTCCGTGGCGGCGTTCCGAATCGTGCGACAGAGAACGACGAATGGTGGAGCTAACGCGGTTCGAGGCGCCATGGCATTCTTAGTCAGAGGTCCAGCAGCTTTTAGCGATCTCGCCCCCGACCCCTGCAGAGTGGAGGAGGGATGAGCTCGGGTCTCCGGGGGTACCTTGAGAAAGAAATGGCCGCGAGGGCGTTAAGCGAAAAATAGGGATCGATAGTCTTGCCGCCCTCCTCTCTGATCCCAATGGTCAGTCTCATCTGCGCGCGCCTAGCGGTAGCAGTAGCGATTTCGCCACTTAGTGCGCATGCGCAGGTGACCGCGAATGAACGCCAGACACCCGAAGTGACTCCGGAGCGCCATACTGAAGACTGGTCCTATCTCGATGATCCATCCAAACGGACTGGCCATTGGACAGAGAAATTCAAGTATATACCTTTGAGTGACGATGGATCGAGCTATCTGACGTCCGGACTCGAAGCACGCGTCCGGTACGAAGGCTTCCGAAGCCCCAACTGGGGATCACGGCCGGATGACAGCTATGTCTGGCACCGATTCATGCCCTACGCGGACCTGCACCTCAAAAATGCGAGGATGTTCATTCAGCCGGTCTTCTCTGCGATTTCGGGCGCCGACCGCCCTCTAAGCCCCGTCGATACGAGCGGCACTGACGCGCTGCAGGCATTCCTAGAGGTCGATCTTCGGCTTGCGGAAGACGTCAGTCTGAGTGTTTCCGCCGGACGTAAGGTCTTCTCGCTAGGTGCAGGCCGATTCATCGACTCCCGCTACGGACCCAACATCCTCCAGCCTTTCGACGGAGCGGACGTCGCGTTTTCGGCAGAAGCGCAACAGTTAAGAATGCTGTACGTCAGACCGGTTGATACACGAGCGGGCGACATGAACGACCGCAGCTCAAACAAGCAAGCGGTGTGGGGAGTGTATGCGACGCAGTGGCTGGACCGGAGCCGCGCGAGCGGCGTCGACCTTTATTATTTGGGCCTCCGCGACCGTGACGCACGGGTAGATCAAGGCGCTGGCCGCTTGATGGTCCACACAGTTGGCAGCCGTTTCTTCGGTAAACGCGGCAATTGGTCCTGGAACCTCGAAGGCGCCGTCCAACGCGGGTCGTTCGCCGACAAGCAGGTCCAGGCTTTCGGGGTGGGATCAGAGGTAAGCTATAGCTTTTCGGGTTCGACCTTGAAGCCGATGCTTGCGTTTACGCTGGACTATGCCTCCGGCGATCGCGACCCGGCGGATGATAAACTTGGAACGATGAATCCACTATTCCCAAGAGGCCAGTATTTCGTGACGCAGTCGCCGATCGGTCCTCGCAACCTCATTCATGTTCGATCTTCGCTGACCGTGCATCCTTGGGAACGTGTGGCGATCTCGTTCGACGGTGGTGGCTATTGGCGCGCGAGCACACGCGACGGGATCTACAACATGCCAGGGTTCCTGGAGCGGAGTGGTGCCGGGAGCAGGGCTCGCTTCGTCAGCAAGCAATATGAGTTGGCGGTAGATTGGCAGGCCAACTCGGAACTGAGCTTCCGAGGTCTGGTCAGTCTGTTCGATCCTCAGCAATTTATCCGCGAGACCGGCACGGCACGATCAATTCGCGCGGTGGTTGCGACGACGAGCTTCAGGTTCTGAGCTGTTGGGCGTTCACCCGTAGGTTCGCGGAGGTTGAGCTCGGGTCAGGGGGAGGGGAGAGTGATAGCGTAAGCTTTGAATGGTGCAGGATCGGACTCTGGCTTGTCGCGCAGAGAGAGCTTCGATTCGAGCGCCCAGAGTGTGTTCTCTACAATTGTGACACCAGCAGGCCCGACTAGGCCTGAGCGGAGTGTCTGCACGGCGACAGTGTCGCCCTTGATGGTCAGCAGGTCGATGGTCCCCCCACCTTCAGCCAAGACCAACTGGGTCGCATTCAGGCGGCGCATCCCGTCTGGTCGTGTCAGCGGGCGCGACGTTTTCAAAACTACCGGCTTGCCCGCAGACCCATCGGCCTTCAGCTCGATGCGCATAAGCTTTCCGGAAGTGAAGCTGTTCACGAACAGCAGACGGTCCTGAAAGGCGAGACCGTCGGCACCCTCAAGGTCGTTCGACCTCGACCATTCCGTTAGCTCCTGGCTGTCGGCAGCCAGGCGCAGGATGCGCCCGCCGGCAGTATCGGCGACATATGCGGCCTTGTCCGGCCCGATGGCGATATCGTTGCATAGCCCGCTGCCGCCGGGCAGCGGATGTTTGCTGCGGAAGGCGCCAGTCTTGAGATCGTATCTAAAGACCGCCGGCTTGGCTGTAACCTGTCCCGGGGCCGCAGGATCGAGGCGCGAAGAGCAGACCCAAAGAATGTTGGAGGCTTCGTCGGCCAAAACTCCGAACGTGTCGAGAAGACCGTTGTCACCGGCCGCTATCCATTGCGTCGCAACTGCCGCTCCTGGCACCGCCCTGAAGATTCCACCCGACCCGACCGAGCCGGTGATGATGGTTCCGTCTTTGGTCGAGGTGATGTTTTCAGGAAAGGATCTCGGGCCGTCGATTACTATCTCGGAGCGCGAGGGTCCGGGCTGCGCAGCGCAACCGGAGGCTCCGGCGGCGATTGCGGCCGCCATGAGCGCGAGAAATGGAATCTGACGTTTCGCGTGCTGGACGCTCATGATGTGAGGCGAGCAGATCATAGGTTGTTTCCTTCGAGAGGGGGTTCGCCGAAGCGAAAGCTCGAAACCGATAGGCCCCCGAAGAAATCCGATTGGTGGTAGCTAAGGGAGGCAGGTTCGGTGCCCGCCGCTCCGGCCACGACCATCAGCGGCAGGAGGTGATCCTCGCGCGGATGTACCGCGCGGGCAGAGGGAGCCCCAGTCCATTGTACCAGTCGCCTCTCGCGCTCGTGAGGCGGCGTGTCGAGCACCGTTTCCCGCAACCACGCGTCAAACTGTCGGGAAGGTTCGTGCCCGGCTCCCGTCTGCATAGCTTGCAGATTATGGTAACTGAGCCCGCTGCCAATGATCAGAACGCCCTCGTCTCGCAAGGGGGCGAGAGCCTTACCAGCGGCGATATGCAGGGCTGGGTCGAAGCTGGCATGTAGTGAGACCTGGACGAGAGGAACATCCTCCTCGGGATAGAGGGGCTTCATGATGCTGAAGGTGCCGTGATCAAAGCCGCGCTGAGGGTCGAGATCGGTAGGGAGCCCTCGAGCCGCCAACAACCCGGCCGCCCGCTCGGCCAGTGCTGGTGAGCCGGGGGAGCGGTAGGCGATTTCGTAGAGGTGGGGGGGAAATCCGTAATAATCGTATTCCATGCCCGGTCGCGCGGCAGACGACAGAGTGAATGCTTCCTTTTCCCAGTGGCCTGAGACCACCAGCACAGCCTTCGGCATGTTGTCGAGTTCAGCGCGCATCCGAACGAGTGAGCCTTCGAGCTCATCGAAACGCCGCCGAAACTCGCCGTCCATGTAGGGCCAAGGGCCGCCGCCATGGCTCACGAAGTACGTTGGAAGAGGTTGGGTCGTCACGATGAGATCCTGAGGCTCGTTACTGGGCTTCGATGATACGAAGGAAAACGGCCCACCGTCCGAAGTCTTAGATGGTCGAGGTGGGTTGCAGTGGAGCATCCGCCTCGGCCACGTGAACGGTGGGCGTAACGCGCGCTACTTCAAACCGTAGACAACGATGCTGGTGCGTGTGACGGGTGCGGGCCAAGCTCCGCCGCCGTTTCCGATTGCCGCTGCTACAAGCTGTTTGTCTCCGACGCGGTAGGTGATGATGCCGCCGCCGATCGGCTGTCCGACCTGCTCGTTCCAAAGCTTCTTGCCGCTGGTGGCATCCACGGCGAAAAAGTTGCCGGCCAGGTCAGAGGCGAAGACAAGGCCGCCGGCAGTGGGGGTAACCCCGCCGAGAACCGGTTTCGGTGCCTCAAGTTTCCAACGCACGGCACCAGTGTCCGCGTCGTAGGCGGTAAGCCAGCCGCGAGCAGTCGACCACGGCATCATCGCCTCGGTCATAGGCTCCTTGATGCCGAGCCAGATGTCGCCCGTTTTTGGCACAGGTGCGTCCTTGGGCGTCAGCGTCACGCGTGAACACCAATCCACCGCACCCACGAATATCGTATTGAGCTTGGGACTGAAGGCCGCGCCATTCCACTCACTCCCGCCGAACATGCCCGGACAGAATTCCGTGGCTCGCTCGCGCGACAGCGGCACATCCACATTCTTGCGGGTTGTTGTTGGCTGCCCGTAGAGGAGCGGGAGACCTGATTTCAGATCGCCGCGATCGAGCACTGACAGCATGCCATCCTTGTTCGCAGAGGCGACGACGCGCTTGCCCCCAGCGGTGGTGAACAGCGCCGGGGGGCCGCTCAGACCCCAGTCGTGGTAGTCCTGCTTCACGACCTGATTGTGGGCGATCCGCCGGCCGGTCTTCCCGTCGATGGCAATGACTGAATTGACGTAAAGGTTATCACCCTGTCGAAGCTCGCCGTCGAAGTCCGGAGCGGGATTGCCTGTCGGAACGTAGACGACGCCGGCTGCTTCGTCATAGGTGAGCGAGGTCCAAATCCCACCGCCAGACAGAGGGTTACCTTTCGGCATCTTCCAGGTTGCGCGGATCTCGGGGGTGTCGGGCACGACCTCGAAACGCCAGAGCATCTTGCCGGTCTTCGCATCGAACGCGTAGGCGTGGCCGGTCACATTCGCGCGGTCGCCGCCAGCATTGCCGATGAACACCTTACCGTCAGCGGCGATCGGCGCCATCGGGATGCTGACCCCGGGCCCGGCGTCAGGGATCTGAACATCCCAGAGCGTGCGACCATCCTTCGGAGAGATCGCGAGGACATGACCCTCCATCGTTCCGCGGAACAGGACCCCGTCATGATACGCGAAGCCGCGGTTAGCGGTGATGACACCTTCTCCAGTCGGCACCGGATGCGTGATGTGCCAGCGTTCCTTGCAGGTCCCGGCATCAACTGCGAACGAACCACCGGGGGTGGTGAAGTAGAGGACCCCATCGATCGCGAGCGGGCCGGTTTGAAAAGATGACGGCTCTGACAGGGCATACTCGCACTTGCGGACGAGCGACCCGACGTTCTCCCGGGTGATATCAGCGAGAGGCGAAAATCTGTCCCCGGCCAAGGTCCGGTTGTACGACGCCCAATTCCCATCGGATGCTGCACCCGGGTTTTCTTGGGAGGCGGCGCAAGCGGTCATTGCGAACGACGAAAACGTAAAAGTGGCGAGGTAGCGGAAACTGCGACGCAGGTTCGCGGGCCTTTTCGAGTCGAGTATCAAAGCAATGCTCGACAGCATAGAACTGGTCTGCGGGTCTCGAAGTGTATCGACAGTGGTAACTTGTGTCTGAGATTCAGTGATGACGATGTTGTGGCGCATGGGAGCCCCCTTTCGACTGCGCACGCTATCGTCGATGAGCGCCTTTCTGTAGTCGCGGCAGACAGGCAACTGTGTCGCAAAAACAGAGACGCGCGGCACTGAGAAGCGTCATTCGCGTGGGCTTGCCAAACCCCATCACGCTCGCCTCGGCTGTCAGCCTGACGGGTTATTAGACAGACTATCTGGTGCTCCAAGACGCTCGATCAAAAGCTCGGTGAGGGCTCGGACCTTGCGCAACGGGTGTTGCCCGGGTGGGCGAATAACGAAAATGCCGTACACTGGTTGCGGATAATGAGACATCACGCGCACGAGTGCTCCTGATGCCAAATGCTCGACAATCAAGCCGTCAGGCAGGCAAGCAATGCCGAGACCCGCAAGCGCTGCGGCTGTGATCGCGACTCCATTATCAGCCTTGAAGCGACCCTGAACATTGAGCGTGACGGTCTTGTCGCCATCGACAAAGTCCCACGGCTCAGTGCCTTGGAGAAGCGCCTCATGACTAAGCAAATCTTCCAGCGTCTCTGGTGACCCACGCCTCGCGATGTAGTCCGGGCTGGCCACGAGCGATGCATAGAGCGGCGCAATGCGCCTGGCGAGAAGCGTCGATGGTGCGGGGCGTCCAAACCGAATGGCGCAATCGAACCCCTCCTCTATCAGGTTCACGTGCCGGTCGCTGTAACAAGTCTGAATGTGCAAGGAAGGATGCAGGCGCCCAAGCTGAGCTAGGACGGGGGCCAGGTGCGTCGGTCCAAATGACAGCGGCGCAGCGATCCGAAGGCGACCACGGAGCTCTCCGTTCGGCACGATTGTCTCTCGCGCGGTATCAAGATCCGCTATGACCTTTGCGGCATATTCTCGGAACGTCGCGCCTGCCTCGGTCAGCGAGGCCCCCCGTGTTGTTCGGGCAAGCAGCTGGACGCCGAGATCCGCCTCCAAGCGGATAAGCTGCCGGCTGACGATCGCCTTCCCGATACCGAGGCGACGGGCAGCAGCCGTCACGCCGCCGGCATCCGCGACCTCCACGAAGGTTCGTAAGTCTTGGGTGTTCACGCTCGTCCTCGAATCTGTGACGCAAAGTAGCGGAATACGATGCTAGCGTATCCGCATAAGGGATGCCAACGTCACGTAGCGGTATCTCGCTGCCTCCAGCATGCTCCCATCAGCGCGGGGCCGCGCCTCCTTGATCACTGCTGGGCGGATCGATCGGCGGCATGGTGTCGGAACGACAAGGACGTGATATGGAAATTGGCATTGACAGCTTCGCAGCTATCTTCCCCGATCCGGTAAACGGCGCGCTGCCTGCGGCAGCTGATCGAATGGCTGGCGTGCTCGAAGAGATCGAGCTTGCGGAGCGGGTAGGGCTCCACTTTTTTGGCATTGGCGAACACCACCGGTCCGAGTTTCTTGACTCCTCGCCGGTGACGATCCTGGCTGCGGCCGCGGCACGTACAGAACGGATCAGGCTCACTAGCGCGGTAACGGTTCTCGGTGCCGTCGATCCGGTCCGGCTTTTTCAGGAGTTCGCGACGCTTGATCTCATATCCCGCGGCCGCGCTGAGATCGTCGCCGGAAGGGGATCCTCGGTGGAAGCTTTCCCTTTGTTCGGCCTTCCGATGCGAGACTATGACGAACTCTTTGCGGAGAAACTCGACCTGCTCCTGCTGCTTCGAGAAACGACCCATCCCACTTGGAAAGGGCGGTTCCGGGCGCCGCTGACAGGACAGGGTGTGTTTCCGCGACCGCATCAGGCCCGCTTGCCCGTTTGGATAGGTGTCGGCGGGACCCCTGAATCATTCGAGCGCGCTGGCCGCCTGGGGTTGCCACTGATGATCGCAATCGTCGGCGGCACGTTCGATCGGTTTCGTCCGCTAGTCGACCTTTACCGCGAGGCTGGCGCGCGCGCGGGCCACGATCCCGTGCAGCTCAAGGTAGCGATTCATGCCATGGGCTTCGTTGCGGACAGTGACGCGGCAGCCCGTGATGCCTTCTATCCCGGCTGGGCGCAGATGATCTCCAAATATGCGCGCGAACGTGGTTGGTCTCAGCCAACGCGCGCGCAGTTCGAAGCGACAGCGGGTCCCGAAGGGGCTTTCCTTATTGGGAATCCTGCGACTGTTGCCGCAAAGATCCAACACGCTAACGAGGTCCTTGGGGGCCTTTCGCGAGTTGCTTTCCAGATGACGTCTGCAGCCTCAGAGACTGCCGCGATGCTGCGTGCGATAGAGCTACTCGGCACTGAGGTTGCGCTGGCTGTCCGGACGTTAGATGCTTCCACTTGAGCGAGGCAAAGGCCAGGTATGGGCGGACTGGCGGATCTGTCAGCATGCACCCCGCTATGGTGTATCTCACCTCTCGATACACAGGGGTTTGCCGGACGGAGAAGATTATGGCGCCCCTTGAGAGCGCGGCGGTCGGCGATCTGTCGATAAAGCCCGCTCGAGCGCTCCGACGCTCGACTATAATCTCCCCGCCTTCCGAGCGGGATCACCGCTCTGACATCGCGGGTCAGAGCAAGGTAGTGCCACGCCGAGGCAATGTGTGTCGCAGCCTCCGGAACGCCAGCGACTAGTTTGCGCTTTGGTCGGCTTTGTGCTCGCTGAAGCACTCGATCAGCATTTCGGTGAGCACGCGCACTTTTCGCGAAGGATGCTGCCCCGGGGGACGGACAACATAGATGGCGAGTTCGGGGATCGGATAGCGAGGCATCACGGGCACCAGAACGCCGGAAGCTAGATGTTCCTTGACCAGGTCGAGTGGGACTCCGGCGATGCCGACGCCTTGGATCGCAGCGGCGATGAGGGCGACGGCGTTATCTGCTTTGAATCGCCCCCGCGGCCGCATCGCGATGATCTTGTCGCCGTCCGCTGCTGGCCATGTCTCCGTGCCCTGCATGACCGCCTGATGAGTGACGAACTCCTCTGGGGTTTCTGGAGATCCGTACTTCTTGATGTAGGCCGGCGATGCGACATACCCCGCGCGGATGGGGCCGATCCTCCTTGCGATCAGGTTCGAATCGGGCAGCGTACCGACGCGTATCGCACAATCGTAACCCTCCGTAATGAGGTCGACGAACCGATCTGTGTAGCATGAATGGATATGAAGCTCTGGATGGCGCGCCGCCATTTCGGCAAGGACCGGCGCGAAATGCGTCGGCCCGAATGACAAGGGCGCTGCGACGCGCAGGCGGCCCCGCAACTCGCCCGCCGGAAGGATCGTTTCCTTGGCGACATCGATTTCGGCGATCACCCGGGCGGCATAGTCCCGGAACGTCGCTCCGGCCTCGGTAAGCGCCGCACCCCGTGTGGTGCGCGCAAGAAGCTGGACACTCAACTCCGCTTCCAGTCGGACAAGGCGGCGGCTAACCATCGACTTGGAGATGCCCAGCCGCCGCGAGGCGGGCGTGACGCCACCTGCGTCAGCGACCTCAACGAACGTCCGCAAGTCTTCAATGTCCATCCAGCGTTCCCCGTCCTGCGACACAGCATGTCACCGGACGATGCTACCGCCGCGGATACCGGAATGGCAACACTTCAACTGGGCTCGCGTCTCGTTCGATGTCCCAGCAACCAATGCAAGCACTTGCAGAAGAGAGAACCGCCATGACTTTCCGCAATGGGCTCAACTCGCTTCTTCGTCCCGAAGATTCAGTGCTCCTTTTGATCGATCACCAACCTTATCAGCTTGCCAACACGAACAGCCATGATCCGCAGGCGGTCGTGAACAACACGACAGCTCTTGCGAAGGCCGCCAAGGTGTTCAAGGTCCCAACGATCCTGACCAGCGTCATCGCCAACCGGGGTGGGCTACTCTTCAAGCAGCTCACTGACCTGTTCCCGGATCAGGAGGTAATCGACCGCACTTTCATCAATACCTGGGAAGACAAGCCCACTGTCGACGCGGTCAAGGCGACTGGTCGCAAGCAGCTCATCATTGCCGGTCTCTGGACCGAGGTCTGCGTAGCTATGCCAGCGCTTCACGCGGCCGGCGAAGGCTGGGATGTAACGGTCGTTACTGACGCCAGCGGCGGTGCATCGGTCGAGGCACATCAGGTCGCCATTCAGCGCTTGGTCGCCGGCGGAGTGAACGTGATGACCTGGATGGCCGTGGTCTCGGAGTGGCAGCGCGATTGGGCGCGGACCGACACCGCGGCGCTTCTCCCGGAGATCCTGATCGACCACGCGGGAGGCGCCGGCATCGCGTATCTGTGGGAGCAGCAACTCTTGAAGACCCCCGTCGATACCGACGCGGGCTGATCGCCGTGATTGGCGAGCATCGACAAAACGCGTTGCGGCAGCCTGCGGGCATGTCGATGCTCGCCACCCCCCCCTACAAGGTCGGAAGCGCGCCAAGGCGGCCGACTTCCGATGATCGCAATCGAAGTGGAGTCCCTCGGCTGGCGAACGCCGGACCGTGCCTGATCTTCGTCGCGGCCGCCTTGATATCGCCTTCCGCAGCAAGTGCGCAGGTGTCGACCAATCTGGAACGCGCTCCGACGCTCACCATCGATCGCTATTCAGAAAACTGGTCCACCCTCGCCGATCCCGCAGCCCGGACGGGCGATTGGGCCGAGCCGTTGAAGTATATCCCGCTGAACGAGGATGGCTCCATCTATCTGACCACGGGCCTGGAGGCGCGTTCACGCTACGAAGGCTATGAGAATGTGAACTGGGGAGCGTCGCCGAACGACGATTACGTCTGGAATCGACTGATGCCTTATGCTGATCTTCATGTCGGCAAGCTGCGGTTTTTTGCGATGCCGATCGTTTCGGCTATCTCCGGAACAGACCGCCGGAAGGGACCTGCGGACGCTACCGGCGTCGACATGCTGCAGGCGTTTGTCGACGTAGACATCCCGGTACCGAGCGGGGATGTGCTTCGACTGTCTGCCGGGCGGAAGCTAGTTTCGCTCGGTTCGGGACGGTTTATCGACAGGCGCTATGGAACCGGCGTTCCGCTGCCGTTTGACGGATTCGAGGGTATCGCCACCGGTAAGAGCCGCCAAATAACTGGCTTCTACCTTCAGCCGGTCGACACGAAGCTGGGCGCGTTCAACGACCGACGCTCGCGTAATAAAGCAGTCTGGGGCGTCTACGCCACACAATGGCTCAACGCGAAGCACACATATGGTGTCGATATCTACTATATCGGCCTGCGAGACCGAAACGCCGTCTTCGACCAAGGCGCCGGCAGGCAGCTGGCGCACACCATCGGCACAAGGTTCTTCGGAGACAATGGCGCCTGGTATTGGAACGCCGAGGCAGCGGTGCAGCGCGGCACATTTGCCGGTTACCGCTCGGCGGCCTGGGGCGTCGGGGCAGAGACAGGGTACCGCTTCCGGAACTCGCCACTCCGACCAGAGATCGCGCTTACTGCCGATGTTGTTTCGGGCGACGGTGACCCGAACGACCGGAAGCTGGGGACGCTGAATCCGCTTTTCCCGAACGGCAAGTATTTCGGAGCCCTTTCACCTATCGGTCCGCGGAACCTCATCCATCTCCGACCTTCGACCACGGTTCATCCGCGCAAGGACATCGCCGTATCGCTGACCGGAGTTGCCTATTGGCGTGAGAGTGTACACGACGGGATCTACGCCATCCCAGGGTTTCTGGTACGAAGCGGCAAGACCAGCGACGCGCGCTTCATCGGAAAGCAGATCGAGCTTGCCGCCAGCTGGCAGGCGACACCGAAGCTGAACCTCACCGCCTCGCTGAGTGCTTTCGACCCCGGCCCATTCATTCGTGATACCGGCCCGGCGCGCACCATCAAGATGGTCGGCGCCCAGACCACCTTTAGGTTCTGACGATGCGCTATCCGCCGCTCACCGCGCATTGCCGCGTGGCCCAACCGAGGAAAGGCGGGATCGGCCACCGCCGCATCGGCGCGGCCGAGCGGGCTCCGAGTTCAAAACCTTCATCCTCAATTCGACGGACAACGCCTGTGGCTGACCTCACTCCGCCCGCGCTTAATGATGCTTCACCCTTCGCCGACATGCGCGGTCACCACGTCGCGGTGCGCACGCCCGACTTCGAGATCGCCAAGCGATGGTATGTCGCATCGCTCGACTTTCGTGTGGTCGCCGAATGGGACTACGCCGACCAGAGGCTCGGCTACCTCGCTTCGCCCGTCGACGATCGTTTCTGCATCGAAACTATCGTTGGCGGTGAGCCGGTTCCGCAAGATGTGCGGCCCTACTCACACTTGGGCGGCACCCTCGACTTCGCGGGCTATCACCATTTTTGTCTCAGCGTCGTCGATGGTGCCGAAACGCTCGAGGAGCTTCGCGCGCGCGGCGTGACCATCGTCGCCGAGCCATTCGTGGTCGAAGCAATCGGCCGCAAACTCGCTTTTTCGCCGATCCTTTCGGCAATCTCATCGAACTGGCTGAGGTGCTCGCCTCCAGCCTCCCGCACTCCGTCCAAACAAACAGCTAAGCGAGGCTAATATGATCAGGAAAGCATTTGTCGCAATCGTCGCGATCACATCGTTCTCCGCGCTACAGGCACAATCAACGCAGGGCCATACCGGAGCCGATCTGATCGTATTCAACGCCAAGATCTCCACCGGCAACCGAGCGCAGCCAGAAGCGACGGCGCTGGCCGTAAAAAATGGCCGCATTTACTCCGTCGGATCCGACGCCGATATTCTTGGCCTAAAGAGTGCCGAGACCAAGGTCATTGATGCGCACAGCCGCAGGCTCATCCCGGGCATTATCGATGCGCATATCCATGTCCTCAACGACTTGGCCTATAACTACAATGTGCGATGGGACGGCGTGCCGACGCTACGTCAGGCGTTGACCATGCTTCACGAGCAAGCGGGCCGCACTCCGGATGGCCAGTGGGTCAAGGTGATTGGAGGCTGGTCCCCGTACCAGTTCAAGGAGAACCGCTTCCCCACGCTGGCTGAACTCCGCAAGGCGGTGCCCAATCGGCCGATGATCGTGCAATACGCCTATAACCGCGCCTACTTGAACAAGCAGGCGCTGGATGTGCTGGGCGTGGGCACCGATCGGTTCCCGAAGGTGCCGGGCACCGAGATTGAAAAGGACAGTCGCGGGAACCCCACGGGAGTTATCTACGGCAATACCTGGTTGTTCGTCGCTCTCGAGATGGCGGTGCCGCAGCCCACGTTCGACGAGGAAGTGAGTTCGCTGGTCAGTAGCATCCATGGCCTGAACCGATTCGGTGTCACATCGATCGTCGATAACGGCAGCAGGTGGGCCTACCCTAAAGCACAGGCGAGGGTTGCCGTGCTTGCGCGAGACAACCGCCTCAATGTGCGCATGCCCTTCGTGGATCTACAGCTCGGCAATGGCGGTCCAGTAAACATGGTGGATCTAGAGCTAGAGGCTATAACGAAGACGGCGCCGATAAGCCCCGGACAGAACCTGTATCCTACCTTGCCGCATGGCCATGAGTATCGAGGGGCCGGGGAAGTCCTGAGCGCGGAAGTCCACGATCATGAGAATTTTGACCGCCCGGCCATCATCATCGACCCAGAGAAGATGCGGCGCTTCGTCGAGGAAGATGTGAAAAGGCTGGTCGAGCGACGCATCCCCTTCCGTATGCACGCCAGCTACAACGAGAACATCTCCCCGTTTCTCGATGCGTTGGAAAAGGTGAATGAGACGACACCGCTTGACGGCTTGCGGTGGAGCCTCGAACACGCCGAGACCATCAGTCCGGAGAACATCGCTCGGGTTCGGAAGCTGGGCGGCGGGATCGCCCTGGACGATAAGATGGCGCTGCACGCCGATGGCTTCATCAAGACATATGGCCTTGCCAAAGCGTTGCAGACTCCGCGCCTGCGCATGCTCATAGATAGCGGGATCCCGTTAGCGATGACCACCGACGGCTTCAGGGCATCTTCGTACAATCCATGGGTGGGTATCAGTTGGATGGTGTCCGGGAAATCAGTGTCTGGATCCGAGGCACTCGCCAAGGATAACCGGCTTACCCGAGCTGAGGCGTTGAAGCTGTTCACCGCGGGAGGAGCGTGGTTCATGAATGCGGAATCGGAAGCGGGCACCATTGCGCCCGGCTACCTGGCGGACTTCGCGGTGCTCGACCGGGATTATTTCACCGTGCCGGAGGACCAGATCAAGTCCGTCTCATCCGTTCTAACTGTCATGAACGGCAAGGTCGTATTCGGTGACCAGGATTACAGTGGGCTGTCGCCACAGCTGCCCGCGACCCTACCTACGTGGTCGCCCGTGAAACATTTCGGCGTCTATTACCAAGGGAAGTAACCTATGGGGCCGGCTGCTTACAGCCAGCGCCATAGTTGATGGGTTGGATCGGCGGGAGGCACCGGCAGCGCTGAAGCGCTGCCGGTGCCTTTTGTGATGCCGGCCGGAGAGCGGCCGGCTGGCCGAGCTCTACCGGAAGATCGGCACGGCTCCCGACTGTTCCATGGCGCCTGATCGCTTCATCCTCTGACCGATGGCAGCGATATTCGCTTCACCGGCCTCCAACGCCGCCTCGGATGTGTGAACCGAATAATAACCCGTCACCAGATCGTGAGGATGGGGGATAGCAGAGCCGATGACGAAGACTGCGTCACGCTCATTCCCGGCGGTCAGCGTGATGGCGTCCGATCCTTGGTCGAATACGACCATCTCGGTCGCCACGACGGTTTCTCCGGCATCGAGCGAGCCGCGGGCCACGCCGAGCCAGGCGACCGACTGGTCCTTCGACGGCGTGAACGTCCAAGTCTCACCCCGCTTGAGCGTCACGAGAAGGTAGGTCGTGCCATCGACGGACCGGACCGGACTACGCCGACCGCCATATTCGCCCAGGATCACATGCGCCGGACCGACCGACGGCATGTCACCCGCCTCGATATATTGGCTGTCGACCGGGCCGTTCTCGAGCTCGGGCGGCAGGGCTACCCAGAGCTGAAAGCCTTGAACGCTCGGCGACGAGCCGCGCGACATCTCCTTGCCGTGCCATACGCCGCCGCCCGCACGCATCCACTCGACGCCGCCGTAGCCGATCGTTCCCTGCCCCGAGGACGGATCGTCGAACCGCACATCGCCTTCGGTCAGGACGGTAACCGTTGCCAGGCCTGAGTGCGGATGGATGGCCATCGAGCCCATGAATTCCGAACGGGCCTCGAACAGGTCAAGGAACACGAACGGCTTGACGACCTCGCCGAGATCCCCGGGGCTCATCAGACGCCTGATCGATCCATGCGCTTGGCCCGTCGTGCGGTGGACGATGCGACGCTCGCCAGATGCGACGTAAGCGGAACCGGTTCTTTCGATTATTTGCGCGTTCATCTCTGAAACTCCTAGTCTGATGACCGCAAAGTGGAGATTCGGGACCTATTGGAGTAGCCCATCAAAACAGATGCGATCTATCGGCAAGCCCGATAGGATGGTCGTCATGCTGGATGCCTTTTCCTCCGATCAGATCCGAACGTTCATCGCGGCTGCGGAAGAGGGCAGCTTCTCTGCGGCCGGACGTCGGCTGGGACGTGCCCAGTCCGTCGTCAGCCAGACACTTGCCAATCTGGAAGGCCAGCTTGGCGTGCTGCTCTTCGATCGAAGCGGACGGTCACCGGTCCTGACGCCCGCCGGCGCAGCCCTCATCCCGCGAGCGCGCGAGATCGTCGGCGCGATGGGCAGCTTCAAGGCACAAGCGCGCGCGCTCGCCGGCGGACTGGAGCCGGAATTGTCGGTCGCGGTCGATGTTATGTTCCCGATCACGACGCTGACCGACGCGGTGTCGGCATTTCACACCGAGTTTCCCGACACGCCGCTGCGGCTCTACGTCGAAGCGCTCGGCGCGGTCCTGATGCCCATTCTCGATCGACGCTGCTCCTTCGGGGTGATGGGCTCGCTACCGGTCGTTCCACCGGGGATCGGGGTAGAGCGCCTGCTCGAGGTGGAGATGGTCGTCGTTGCCTCGCCCCACCATCCGCTGGCTGCATTGGATTCGGGCGACGTCGACGCCGCACTGAGCGCCCATATTCAGTTGATCCTCACCGATCGTTCTTCGCTGACGGAAGGGCGCGAGTTTGGTGTACTCTCCCCACGGGTGTGGCGTCTGGCCGACCTCGGCGCAAAGCATGCGTTCCTCAAGGCTGGGTTGGGCTGGGGCGCGATGCCGCTGGACGTCGTCCGACAGGATATCAATGACGGATCGCTTGTTGAACTCGAGGTGCTTTCGCTTGGTCGTGCGCAGCGGATGATGTCGATGTTCGCCGCCTGGCGCGACGACGCTCCGCCGGGTCCTGCGGGCAAGTGGTTTGTGGAGCGGCTAAAGGTCGCCGAATGACCAATACCCTGCGTCGGCAGCGTAGGTAACGCTGTCGGTGGCGATCAGCGATCTTGCTGTGCATCGGGTCTCGGGGGCGCCGGTCGAGCAGCCTGTCACATCTTTGAGAGATGTCGGAACGCGCAATGAGGCAGCGGATGTCGCGCTTCGTGCGACGAAGCATCGCTCGAACGGCGGCTACCCGCCGGTCACGCGCCATCGTACCTGATTCAGGCTAGATGGCAGATCGGACCGCCCATGGCCTACCTCCTGTTCCAACATCAAACTGCCACATCTCAGGCAACCGGCCTCGTTAGCGCCGAGTCTTCGTCGTTGAAAACGCCCAATCGCTTTGATCAAGCGGAGCGATCGGTAATCCTCCTCTCGCGCAACGACCCATGGTTGTCCCTCGCTGATCCGCTTAGCCTCAAGGTCAGGCTGCTACGCTGCTTCGGCTACAAATTGTCCAACCGGTTGGCGGACGGACGACTTGAGGCCCTGCGCCGGCACGCCGTCATCCTGCGACTTCGCGGACCAGCGCATGACAACGACTTACGCAATTTCTTCGAAGCCGGTTTTGCAGCGGGACAAGCTGCCCGGTTGGAGCAGATGGTAGCGCCTTGGAGATGTCGTTCTCATGCAGGATCAGCCGTTCTGTCTTGGAGCGCACTCGGACTCGCGGTCGGCCTCATCTACCATATCGTGGCGCAGGCGTTGGCGGAGGAGATGATCGCATTCATCATCTCGGGTCTATCGTTCGTGCTGCTCGCGCCGCTCTTGCTCCCAGCTCAGAGCGCGCGCTGATTGCTGTGAAAGCTGCAGAGGCGAGCGCAAGTGTTCGTCGCGACGAGGCACCTACCTCTCTATCAATGATCGCCGCGGACGCGCCCGGGCCTGGATACTAGCCGGGCGAGTTCGAAGTTTGACCGAATTGAACGTCATTTGCCCAATCGAATCCAAAACGAACGCCTGCGGGGTAGTTTCGCCCGAAGCACTCGATCAGCATCTCGGTCAGAATCCGGATCTTGCGTGCCGGATGCTGCCCAGGCGGTCGGACGACGTATATACCAGCCGGGGGGAGTGGAAAGCGGGTCATGACGTGAACGAGGCGCCCAGCGGCGATATGCTCGTCGACGAACTCGTTCGGCAACCGGCCGATCCCGATGCCCGCCAGGGCAGCAGCAATCAACGCGTTCCCGTTGTCACTCTTGAAGCGCCCTTGCGGCCGTAAGGTGACCATCTTCTGTCCGTCCATGCACTGCCATGACTCTGTCCGCAGCATCAGGGCTTCGTGGCTCGCAAGTTCTTCTGGTGTTTCCGGGGAGCCGTGCTTGGCAATGTATTCGGGGCTGGCCACGAGCTTGCCGTGCAGGGGAGCTACCTGCCTGACGATCAGGTTGGAGTCTTCAAGATAGCCGAACCGAATGCCGCAGTCGAAACCTTCGCCGATGAGATCCACGAAGTGATCGTTATAGCTGGTGTGGATCTGGAGCCGCGGATGACGTCGCGCCATCTCAGCGAGAATCGGGGCAATGTGGGTGGGACCGTAAACGTACGGCGCAGCGATGCGAAGGCGACCGCGTAGCTCACCTTGAGGAAGGATGGTTTCTTTCGCGATGTCGATGGACGAGCAGGCTTGGGCGGCACAATCCCGGAATGTCACTCCGGCCTCCGTGAGGTTGGCACCTCGCGTATTTCGCGAGAGCAACTGAATGCCCAGCTCATCCTCAAGGCGCATGAGGCGACGACTTACGATCGACTTGGACACGCCCAATCGACGCGCCGCTGCCGAGATACCCCCTGAGTCCGCGACTTCGACGAACGTGCGCAATTCTTCGATTTCCACTCAGCACCTCACTTTTTCAATTCCCATACAGCACCCCACTCCTTCTCCGGTCACCGTCGGATATTCGCGCCTTCGGGAAACAGCGGCTCCGGAATAGGCTGAAGAATGAGACGATCTCTGCCCGAGAACGAGTCTCCCTGCGTCTGTTCCGAGAGGCGTTCAGTATCCCGGCGTCGAATGTCTTCGTCCGCTTCTGCGATGTCGGCTTCGGCAAATCCTAGGGCGCGCAATCCTTCGGCCCCCATCAGATATGCAGACTCTACGGTCTCCCTGATCTGGTAATCGACGCCTGCGCGGATCAGTTCGATCGCATGCCCTCGATCACGGCTACGGATCAGAAGTCGGGCCTGAGGCGCTGCGGTCTGAGCCAACGCGACGATCTGCATGGCCGCCTTCGCGTCATCGATGCAGACCATGATCGCGTCAGCTTCGCCAGCCCCCGAATGGTGCAACGTATCGAGCCTTGCACCGTCGCCAAAGAAGACCTTGAACCCGTATCGAGCCGCGTCGCGGATCCGGTCGGGATCGTTGTCGATGACGCTCAGGTCTACCCCGCGGACCAGCAGCAGCTGTGATGCGATCTGGCCGAAACGCCCGAAGCCGATGAGGAGAACCCGCCCCCTGAGACCTTGTGCGGCCTCCACGCCGTCCATCGTCGGCTTCGACCTTTGCAGCCGCGCCATGGCAGCGGCAAGAGCCGGAATCAGCGACATGGACAAGATCACCAAGGTGGCGAAGATCGCGTTCTCCCGTGCGCCGATTACGCCGCTCGAAACCGCCGCGGTGTAAAGCACGAAGGCAAACTCTCCTCCCGGCAGGAAGAGCGACGTGCGGTGCAGCGCCTGATGATTGTCGCCGCCGAACAGGCGGGCGACCGCGTAGACGACCACCGCCTTGGTGAGCATGAATGCTGCCAGCATCGCCAGCAGGAGCCGCCATTCGGCCGCTACGACCGAGAGATCGAGCGACATGCCGACCGCAAGAAGGAACAGCCCCATCAGCAGTCCGCGGAATGGCTCGATATCGCTCTCGATCTGATGCCGGTAGCTCGAACTGGACAGCATCACGCCGGCGATAAAGGCGCCCATCGCCATCGAGAGTCCTGCCAGGTCCATGAGCAAGGCGGCGCCGAGCACCACCAGCAGCGCGCCAGCCGTAAGCACCTCACGCGTCCGCGCCCGAGCGAGCAGCGCGAAGAAAGGGTTTAGGGCCCAGCGCGCTATGCCCACCAACAGCAGCAGTGCGCCAACCGCGGTCAGGGCGCCGGTCCACCCCGCCGCCTCGCGCGCGAGGGGCGACATGAAGGCCACTGCCGTCAACAAGGGCACGATCGTCAGATCCTCAAATAGAAGGATCGCGACCGCTTTCTGTCCTCCCGCGCCGGAAATCTCGCCGCGATCCTGCAGCACCGACATGATGACGGCGGTGGAGGACAGAACCATACCCGCAGCCGCGACGAACGCGATCTGGAATGGCAGGCCGAAGACCAGCGCTCCGGTGGCCGTGAGCGCGACGATCGCGAGCAGCACCTGCACTAATCCAAGGCCGAAGATCTCACCGCGCATCGCCCACAACTTGATCGGTCGTAGTTCCAGCCCAATCACGAATAGGAACATGACGACGCCGAGCTCGGAAAAGTGCAGGATCGACTGCGTGTCGCGGAACAGGGCCAAGCCAGACGGGCCGACCAGCACGCCGGCCGCGAAATAGCCAAGCACCGATCCGAGACCTAGCCGCCGGAATAGCGGCACCGCGATAACGGCGGCACCCATAAGCGCTACCGCTGGCCCGATCGTCTGTCCCAGGCTGGCATCGGACATTACTTCACTTCCCCAAGAATTCTGTCTGCCACTTGACCCGGTCGGGACAACCGCGTTCGCCGACGTCACGCGTCCGACCTTAGGGGAGGCTCACAGCGGCCCCATAACATCTCACAGGCACTACGCGCGCGGTAGGTTCGACATTTGATGAGCTGTGTCGCAGTTTGTGGAACGCGGACTAGGAGAACGCTCCGCCCAATCGAGGGCAAAGGAGCTGTCACTTCATCCAACACCGGTCCACACTCTCCAGTGTCCTGCGGATCGTGGGCCGGGTTGGCGTTGCCGTTCGGGCGACAGAGATTACCAGTAGGTGGCGCTACCGCGGCTCCGCCCAAGATGGCAGTTGAGCTGGCAGGTGATGCCTTGTCGGCTGAGCCCTCGCGAACACAATCCGGTTCAGGGCGGAAGGAGGATGCGCCGTGATTTTCCCTTGGCCGGAGCTCGGCTGGATTAAGTCTTGCGGACGCGAGGAAGTTTACCTTCCGACCGAACGGGGCGCCGATGTCCGAAGATCGGGGCAGGGCGATCCGATCGGAACCAGGCCGGCGACATGGAAAGAGAGAGGCGTTTCCCTAGAACCCCTCCCGCAGCCCTGCCACGCAAAAGGACCCTAGATGGAAATTGGTATCGATAGTTTCGCCGCTATTCTGCCTGACCCGGCGACCGGTGCTCTGCCGTCCTCCACCGATCGCATGGCGGCATTGCTTACGGAGGTGGAAATCGCCGACAGCGTTGGCCTGGACGTATTTGGCATCGGCGAGCACCATCGCCCGGAATTCCTCGATTCTGCTCCGGCCATCATCCTGGCTGCGGCGGCCGCACGCACCAGCCGCATCCGACTGACAAGCGCAGTCACCGTGCTCAGCGCTGCCGATCCAGTGCGGATCTTCCAGGAATTCGCCACGTTGGACCTGATCTCCAAGGGGCGAGCCGAGCTAGTGGTCGGCCGCGGTTCGTTCGGCGAGGCCTTCCCGTTATTCGGCCTCGACCCGCGCAGCTACGACGACCTCTTCGCCGAGAAGCTCGATTTGCTTCTGACGTTGCGTGAGACCACCCACCCGATCTGGCAAGGGCGCTTCCGACCGTCCCTCAATGGAGAGGGTGTCTTCCCGCGTCCGCATCAGCCGCGGCTGCCCGTCTGGCTTGGCGTCGGCGGAACGCCGGAATCCTTCGCTCGCGCTGGCCTGCTCGGCCTGCCACTCATGATCGCGGTTATCGGCGGCACCTTCGGGCGCTTCCGCCCACTCGTTGACCTCTATCGGCAAGCCGGTGAGAAGGCCGGGCACGGTCCCGCAACACTAAAGGTTGGGGTCCACGCGCTCGGCTTCCTCGGAGCTACAGACGCCGAGGCGGCTGATGCCTTCTACCCGGGTTGGGCGCATTTGATGGCCATCGTCGGTCGCGAGCGCGGATGGACGCCACCAACACGCGCGCAGTTCGCAGACATGGCGGGTCCTGAAGGCGCGTACTTGGTAGGCGCGCCCGAGACCGTGGCCGACAAGGTACTGCGGGCGAGCGAAGCGCTGGGCGGCATTTCGCGGATCACATTCCAGATGAGCACCGCGTCGGTTGAGCCGCCAGCAATGCAACGCTCGATTGAGCTCCTGGGCAGAGAGGTCGCTCCGACGGTGCGAGAACGCTTTTTTACCAAATGATCTTTGCGTCTGCGAACAAGGGTGTCCGACATGCGTCCGCTTCTTAGAACATCTGGCCGACCGGTCGTCGTCACCAACGCAGGTCACGGCCTCGGCCGCGAGATCGCGCTTATGCTTGCGAAGAGGCGATCCATTGTATTCGGTACCGCCGGCTCGGCGCAGGAGGTGGAAGATCTACGCAGTGCCTCCAGCGGCCGTGTCAGTCTTATCGCCTGCGATATGCAACAGACGCAGATGGTGAATGCGTGGGCCGCCGGTGTATCAGAGGCGATCGGTAAATCCGGGCTCGATCTTCTCATCAATACGGCAGTGCATCTGCCCTCCGGTCCCCTCGAATTGCTGCCCCTCGAAGAGGTGCGGCGTGGCTTTGAGGCAAATGTTTTCGGCGGACTGGCGGTCATCAACGCTTTCCTACCCGCGCTACGGATGGCTCAAGGCCGCATCGTTCAGATCAGTTCCTCGGCGCGGGATGAGCCGCAGCCTTTTGACGGCCCGTCGGATGCCTCGCAGGCGGCCGTAGAAGCTTTTTCGGCCGCATACCGGGCCGAACTCAAGCCATTCGGCATCGACGTGGTCATCGCATCAATGTGCGATCTCGAGGCGACGTCAACAGGTCCGACCAACGATTTAACACGGCTCGACGACAGCATGACGGCGGCCCAGCGCAAGCTCTATGGAAAGCTACTACGCGTCTGGATGAAGAAGCTTTCCGAGGGCGAGGCGCTGGGGGATTCCGTCACAGCTGCGGCGCGCGTGCTCGATCTCGCTGTCCAAAGCCAGGTGCCGGTCAAAGCGGAAATCGACACTCGCGCCTGACGGCAGGCGGGTGTTCGTCGCGGCCATAGATGGCTTCGGCTAGGAGCGTGGCTCGAGCTGCGGCCGCTCAGCATCGCGAGCGCGGCATAAGATGCGATCGGCCAAGGGTTGCTCTTTCTGCGACACAGCTTGTCACGTTGCGCCGCTACTTAGCCCGTCGCCGGAATGTTACGCCGGGTTCCGCAATCGAAGTGGAGCGCCGTGTGAACCGAATTCTTGCGATCAACAGCAGCATCTCCGGCGAGGCCTCGGTCTCCCGTGTCCTCGTCGAAGAAACGGTGCAGCGTCTGCTGGCGGCGATTCCTGACGCGCTGGTCACCCGGCGCGACCTCAGTGACGTTCCGGTTCCGCATCTGACCCCGGACACCGTCGCCGGCATTCGTGCTGTTGCAACAACAGAAGACGAGCTTGCTGCGCAGGGGCTGTCGGACGATCTGATCGCGGAGCTGCAGGAGGCGACGATCCTCGTGATCGGGGCGCCGATGTACAATTTCAGCATTTCAACGACGCTGCGCAGCTGGTTCGATCATGTGCTGCGACCGCGCGTAACGTTCTCTTTCAGTGAATCCGGCCCGCAGGGCCTGCTCACAGGCATCCGCGCCATTGTGATCCAGGCGCGGGGCGGTCTCTATAGCGAAGGGCCGAGCAAGGTCCTCGACTTCCAAGAGCCGTATCTGAAGCAGCTTCTCGGCTTCGTCGGGATCACGGATGTCGCGTTCGTTCATGCCGAAAAGATCGGCTTTGGGCCCGAAGCGCGCGACGCCGCGATCGCGCATGCCCGGGGTCAGATCGAGACAGCCGTCGCACGGATCGCCGCAGGTGGCATGGCCGTGCACGTGCCGGACGGAACGGCAGGGCCGGACCAGGTGATCGACCGGCGGCCATGAATCGGACCGAGGTCGCCCACATTCAGAACGGTCGAATTCAGGCGATCCATGTTTACCCGGATCAGGCGCGGGGCTGACAGGCCTTAGCCCGGTCCCCAACCAAGAAGGATTTGCCCGACAATGGCAACGTTAACGGTGAAGGACGGTACACGCCTCTTCTACAAAGATTGGGGTCCTCGCGACGCCCAGCCCATCGTATTCCATCATGGATGGCCGCTCAGTTCAGACGACTGGGATAACCAGATGCTGTTTTTTCTGGCGAAAGGCTACCGCGTCGTCGCGCATGACCGACGTGGTCACGGCCGTTCCGACCAGACCGATACCGGCAATGAGATGGACACCTATGCCGCCGACGTCGCGGAACTGGCAGACGCGCTCGATCTGAAAAACGCAGTACATATCGGGCATTCCACCGGTGGCGGCGAAGTGATCCGCTATGTCGCGCGAAGCACACCCGGTCGCGTCGCCAAGGCCGTGCTCTTGGGCGCCGTGCCACCCATCATGCTGGCGACGGAGCGCTATCCCGGCGGGTTGCCGATGTCGATTTTCGACGGGTTCCGCGAAGCGCTCAGCCGCAACCGCGCGCAATTCTTTCTCGATGTGCCCAGCGGTCCCTTTTACGGCTTCAACCGCGACGCCGCCGAGGTCAGCGAAGGCCTGATCCGCAATTGGTGGCGCCAAGGCATGATGGGCGGCACCAAGGCGCATTACGACTGTATCACGGCCTTCTCGGAAACGGACTTCACCGAAGATCTGCAGGCCGTCACGGTTCCCGTGCTCCTGATGCACGGTGAAGACGATCAAGTGGTGCCGATCGAGGCCTCGGCTCGCATTGCGGTCAAGCTGCTCCCGAATGGCGCGCTCAAAACCTATCCCGGCCTATCGCACGGCATGTTCGCGACCCATCCCGACCTCATTAACGCCGACCTTCTTGCCTTTATCAAGGGGGAGAACCTCGCGTGAACGTCGTCGAAGACAATCCCGCTCAGCATCGCTTCGAACTGCCGATCGATGCGAGCCACGAAGTTGCCGCTGCCTATTACCGCATGGACGGTGATCAGGTCGTCCTGACCCACACGATCGTGCCGAAGCGGTTCTCCGGACAGGGTCTAGGCTCACAGCTCGCACGCGGCACCTTCGACGCCATCCGTTCGTCCGGGCGCAAGGTGGTGCTGCTCTGCCCCTTCATGGCGGCCTTCTACGCGCGCCATCCCGAATATGCCGATATCGTCGCGACGGAGACCCAGAATGATTGAACTCGTCATCGATCAGCGTCGCCGCGATCTAGGCGGTGGCTTCGAGGTCGGCCGCGTCCTGCCCTTCGCCAAGCGGCGCATGGTCGGACCCTTCATATTCTTCGATCACTTCGGGCCCATCGATCTGGCCCCCGGCCTCGGCCCCGAGTTCGATGTCCGGGCGCATCCGCACGTTGGCCTGTCGACCGTCAGTTACCTGTTCTCGGGCGAGATCATGCACCGCGACAGCCTCGGCTACGAAATGCCGATCCGGCCGCAAGAAGTGAATTGGATGACGGCCGGCCGCGGCATCACGCATAGCGAGCGCTTCGAACATGCCCGCGCCGTCGGCGACCACCTGCATGGCATCCAGGCCTGGGTCGCGCTGCCGGAGGAATTCGAGGAAAGCGCCCCGTCCTTCACCCACCACTCGGGCACCGACCTGCCGCAATGGGAAAGCGGCGGAGTAGTCGGTCATCTAATCGCGGGCAGCGCCTATGGCCTCACCGCAAGGGCCAAGACGCACTCGCCGCTCTTCTACGCGCACCTCGAAATGGAGCCTGGCGCGGTCGCAGAAGTCCCCGCGGATCACAAAGAGCGGGCGCTCTACATCGCGGCGGGCGCGATCGAAATCCACGGCAATCGCTACGAGGCGGGACAGATGCTGGTTCTGGGCGCGGGCTCTTCGCATTTTAAGGCCAAGAAGGCTTCGACCGTCATGGTTCTCGGCGGCGAGCCGATCGGAGAGCGTTTCATCCACTGGAACTTCGTTTCCTCATCCAAGGACCGGCTCGCTCAGGCGGCGGCCGATTGGAAGGCGGGACGCATGAAGCTGCCCGATGCCGACGATGCCGAGTTCATTCCACTACCGGACGAGCCGGTTCCGCCTCTGCCAGCGATATCATGAACCCTTTTGTCATCTGCAGCACCGGTTTGCGAGGAGACATCGCGATTGGCTCTGCAAGCACGCGACCCTCCTCCTGGTTTTTGCAAAGCCAGGCCTCTCCTACACCGGCCCCATGGATCTCGTGATGGCGGCCCTTCGCACCCGAGTATCAGCGATCGAAACCGGGGAGAGCCCGTTTGCTGTCCGCATCGCGACGCATGACCACAGCTTCATTGGCGACGAACCAGCCAGTGCGGGCGGCGGCGGCCTGGGGCCGAACCCGCTCGAACTGCTGGCCTCATCGCTAGCCGAATGCACCGTCATGACCGTCCGCTGGTTTGCGCTCCAGCAAGGCTGGCCGGTCGAGCATATCGAGGTTGTGGTTGATCATGTGAAGACGGTGATTGCCGGTGCCGCTGCACCAATCGATATATTCGACAAGACCGTCTCAATCAGCGCTCCGCTGCTCGGCGCCGATCAACTGGCACGGTTGATGGAGATCGCGGGCAAGTGCCCGGTTCAGCGCGTCCTGGAGGGCGCGCCCCTGATCCGGACGAAGGCTGGAGCGTCGACGCCGGAGCACTGACGGCGCCGATCGCAATGGTGATGAGATCGCCCCGGGCGCTCTAAAGCCTTCAGCCTTGCGAGCGCCCTGCTGGCTGCGATCCATTCATGG
Organism: Sphingomonas psychrotolerans; assembly: GCF_002796605.1. NCBI lineage: Bacteria > Pseudomonadati > Pseudomonadota > Alphaproteobacteria > Sphingomonadales > Sphingomonadaceae > Sphingomonas > Sphingomonas psychrotolerans. The sequence continues at coordinate 67,236 of NZ_CP024924.1, read as the reverse complement.
GACGCCGTGGGGGGCGTCCGGCGTGCCGCGTTCCGGAAACGGCGACACAGTATCGCAGACCCCCATACTACTCCGAAGACCGGAAGCGACATAAAGTCCAAGCGCAACAAATTGAATCAAGACGGGGATGCACGTTATGAGAAAGCTCGTGAAATCTGCAAGCAAAACCGCAGGCGCCGCTTCGACTCAGGCAGACATCGAAGAGGTATTGCTGACCTACGAGACGGCGCTGAACGCCTCGGACACCGACACAGTGCTGACCGTATTTGCACCTGATGGCGTCTTCATGGCTCCGAACAACCCTTCGACCGTCGGCGCCGATGCAATCCGGGCTGCCTACAACGGCATTTTCCAGGCGATCACCTTCGATACCGAGTTGACGGTCGAGGAGGTCGTGCAGGTCGCGCCGAACTGGGCGTTCGTCCGGACGAGTTCGAACGGGCATGTGACCGTGAATGCAATCAAGCAACGCGTCCCCGACGCCAACCACGAACTGTTCATCTTCCAAAAAGGCGATGACGAGGCGTGGAAGATCGCGCGCTACTCCTTCGCGACGACGAACCCGCTCCCCCAATAACTGTCGCGCGTGCGACGCCTCACAAGCGCACCGAGGAGAGTGGGATGAACTGGACGGCGATCTCGGCGGTCAGCGGTCTCGTGCAGTCCGTCGTGGTCGTGGCCAGCCTATGGTATGTGATCGTGCAGCTTCGGCAGAACACGAAGGCCATGATCGCGAGCTCGTTTCAGGAGATCCTGGAAGCCGACATCGGCATCATCTCCGATTACATGCAGCAAGGCGTCGATCCGCACTTCATAGGCGACGATATCGCGCTGACGCCGGAAGCGGAGCGGATGTTCCTGTGGCAGGTGGTCAAGCTCATCAAGATCCGGGAATACGCCTGGCACCAGTTCAGAACGGGGACGCTCGACGGGGAATCATGGGAAACCCTAACTGCGGCACTGCCGACGATCTTCGCCACAAGACGGGCGCGGGCCGTTCTCGACTTCTACACCGGAAATCAGGACTTCATGCTCTTCATGAGGAAACAGCTGGCCGACCTCCCCTGAGGGCAATCACGGCGACGTGGTCGAGCATCGTCGAGAGAGACTTCGTGGAACCGCGGCTCCTCTCGCGGTTACCGACGTGACCTTGGCGACGAGCATGCAGACCGGCACATAGGGGACTTTCGAGATGAGCGATCAGGCAGATGACTATCCCCACGTGCGCCGCATGCGGGTGATGGCAAACGGCGAGCCCTTCCATGTGCTTGACCAGGGCGAGGGCCCAGCCGTGTTGTTCTGCCACGGCTTCCCGGATACGGCAGAGACTTGGCGGAGCCAAATGCGCGCCGTTGCCGCGGCTGGGTTTCGGGCGATAGCGCTGGACATGCGCGGGTTCGGCCAGAGCTACGCGCCGGAAGACTTTCGCAATTACACCTCTCTTCATGTCACGGGCGACCTGATCGGCGTGCTCGACGCGCTTGAGATCGACAGCGCGGTGATTGTCGGACACGACTGGGGTGCGGACTATGCGCAGCGAGCCTGCATTATGCGTCCCGACCGCTTCCACGCGCTCGTCAGCCTCAGCATTCCCTTTTCACCGCGCGGAGACACGAGCCTCTGGGAAGACTTGCGGGCACGCGGACTCGGCGAGCGCTATTACGCCTTCGGACTTTCCGAACCCGAAGCGGATGCGCGCCTCTTGCCGGCGTCGAACACGATACGCAGCGTGCTCTACTGGCTGTCCGCAAGTCCCCCGCCCGGAGAAAGGTGGGACCCGATCGACCCGGCGAAGGGAATGCTCCGCCCTCCGCTGGTGGAGATTCCAACCTGGGCGGATCCCGACTATGTGGCACATTCGATCAGCGCCTTTGAGCGGACAGGCTTTCACGGAGGGCTGAACTACTACCGCGTCCTCCAAGAGACCTTCGGGCTGACCGCTGCGTTCAAGAACGTAACGATCGCGCAGCCCAGCCTCTATATCTGGGGCGGTGCTGACGGTCTCTGCCGCTTCTTCCACCCAGAGCCTCCCGCCGTGTCGGACCTAAGCCCGGTGTGGCCAGGGCTTGTCGACGTCGTCGAATTGGACGGGGTCGGCCACTGGGTGCAGCACGAGGCGGCGGAGCGGGTGAACGAAGAGATTGTCCGATTCCTGGCTCGGGAGGTGTGCGATGTCGCTCGATGAAGCGATCCGAGCGGGTGATGTAGCCGCAGCGCGGGTGGCATTAGGTGACAGCACCGATGTTGATCGGCGGGATGCCGACGGCTTCACTCCGCTCATGATGGCGGCCGGCTTGGGCCAAACCCTGATGGTGGAGCTACTCCTGACGGCCGGCGCCGATCTGCTTGCCGTGGAACCGCGCATGGGAGCAACGGTGCTGCACAAGGCGGCGCAATCTGGAAGCCCGGCTGTCATACGCCTGCTGCTCGACTGCGGCGCATTTGTAGACCAGCAAACTCCGGTTCTCGGCAACACACCGCTTATGGACGCGGTGCTGCACAAGCATGAGGGCGCGGTGCAGCTGCTGCTTGATCGCGGCGCGCGGACGGGGATCCGCAATCACTGGCACCAGACCGCACTGGAACTGGCGCAAGAGGACGGGTCGGAAGCGATCGCCCGCGCGATCGTGCTCCACGAAACAGCATCGGCGGAGCAGCTTGCCGGGTCGGCGTTGATCGTGGCGATCAAGGAGGGCGACGTCGGCGAGGCGCGAAGGCTGATCGCCGAAGGCACTGACGTGAATCAGCGTATCCCCGTCACCGGCACGGTAGAGGACGACTATACCGCTCTGGGCATCGCCGTGCGCACGCGGCAGGTGGAGATTGTCCACCTGCTGCTCGATGCCGGCGCAGATCCTCATGGTGAGATCGGGCTTATGCGCGGAACGGCGATCCACGAGGCGGCTTTTCTCGGCTACGCACATGTCCTGCGGGTTTTGCTGCAGGGTCTCGACCGCGGCGGCGTGGGCAGTCGCGGCCTCGACGCGCAAGGTCCATATAACGGCCTGACAGCACTGCACGATGCTGTCTGGCACGGCCATGTGGAGGCCGCGCAAATTCTGGTCGAGCATGGCGCATCGCTCGGTCTGCGCACCCATTCGGGGCAGACCCCGCGCGAGCTAGCCAGTCTCTACGGTTACGAGGATCTGGCACGCATCCTCGCCAAGGCGGAATAGACGCATATGGACGAAAACGGATCTGCGGTGAAACTAGAGGCGCGTGCGATCCCGGTCCCCGCCTCCATCAGCGCCGAAGCCCAAGCGGCGTTGGCCTGCCTCGTCGGGGAAGACGGGAGGCCTCTTCACGCCCTTTACGAGACGCCGCAGCCGGACGACCTTCCGGGTTGGATGAAGATCAAGGCGGCGGCGGACGCACAATATGCCACATCGGCGAAGGGGTGGCAGGAAACCTTCGAGCTCAATCGTCTATGATCGAAGCCGGCCCCGCGATCATCCATCACGCCACGCCGGACGTGATATCCGATGACCGGCACGCGACGATCGATCTGCACGGCCGGCTCGCTGGTGTTCGGCGGCGGGGAGGCGTCCCGGGTGAGCGCTTGCCGCCAAGCCAAGCAGCACGGCGTACCCTGTTACGGCATCGACTACCGGATGCCGCCGGAGCACCCGTGCCTGTAGCGGCTCGCAATGATGATCGCCCGGAACTGCAATAAGGGTCGTTTCCGGCTCACATTGCGTGAGACGGTTCGACGCCGCAGGCGCACGATCGTTGAGACGCAAACCACAATCGGTGCGACACACCCACAATGCTGATCCGCGCGCTCGCGAACGGCGAGAAGAGTCTACTAGACGATGGCTGACGAAGCGTTTGCGGCATAAGGAGGCAAGAATGCTCAACCGGCTCAACATGACGCTCCCCATCGTCCAGGCACCGATGGCCGGCGTCTCGACGCCGACACTGGCGGCAACGGTGTCGGATGCTGGCGGGCTAGGATCGATCGGGGTCGGCGCGACCGACGCCAGCGGCGCACGCGAGATGATTGAGGAAACCCGCGCACGCATCAACCGCATCGATGGAGCCTTTAACGTCAATCTGTTTGTCCACGGCAGCGCCACGGCTGATCTGGAGCGAGAACGGGCATGGCTGGAATGGCTCGCGCCGTTGTTCGCGGAGTTCGATGCCGAGCCGCCCAAGGCGCTGCGTACGATCTATAAGAGCTTTGACGACGATGCCGATATGCTGGCGACCCTGCTGGCGCTGAAACCCCCCGTCGTCAGCTTCCATTTCGGTGTGCCGTCTGCCGACGCGCTCTCGGAGTTGCGCGCGCGTGGCATCTACCTGCTGGCGACTGCCACCAGCGTGGAGGAAGCACGCGCGATCGAAGCGGCCGGTATCGATGGTATTGTGGCGCAAGGTATCGAGGCTGGCGGACACCGGGGTGTCTTTGATCCGGCAAAGCCAGACGATGCTCTCGGGACGTTGGCGCTGACGCGCCTGCTGGTGCGGGAAACGAAGCTGCCTGTTATCGCTGCTGGCGGGATCATGGATGGCGCGGGCATCGCGGCCGCGCTCGAACTTGGCGCCATTGCAGCGCAACTCGGCACGGCGTTCGTAGGCTGTCCGGAGTCCGCTGCTGACAATGCCTATCGCACCGCTTTAAACGGTCCGGGAGCATATCACACGACCCTGACACCGTTGATCTCCGGACGCCCCGCGCGAGCGATTGCCAACCGCTTTACGGCACTGATCGGGCAACTCGCCGAGCGTCTGCCGCCCGACTATCCCATTGCCTACGATGCCGGCAAATCCCTCCATGCAGCCGCCAAAGCTCGCGGCGAACACGGGTTTGGGGCGCATTGGGCAGGACAGGGCGCGCCTCTGTCGCGCGCCCTGCCTGCTGCTGCCCTCATTGAAACACTTGCGCGCGAGCTGAGTGCCGTCCGCAATCGGAACGACCGGTAATGCCATTGCTCAACATCCACATCGTCAATGGCCGCCCGGCGAAGGCCGTCGCGGAATAGCAGCAGGTCATCCATGAGGCGATGGTTAAGACGTTTTAGTCTGCCCGGGCGCTTGCCGCGAAGCTTGGTCGGCATCGCCAGACTCACGCAATGTTCGAGGGCGAACTCGTACTGGAAGCCGGCGCACAGACGTTCGACCGGCGAGGAGCGAGGCAACAATGTTTACCGGGATTAAGACAAGGCAGCCTGGCTGGCCTGAGATCCTCATCGGTCTCATCGCGTTCGCTGTGCTGCTGTTCGCTTTCGCGCTGGGTTTCAGCCAGCTGCCCGCCGATCGGCCGATTCTTCAGGGAGTTGTCGGTTCGACCGCGGGGGGCTTCGCCGGCGTGGGCGCTTTCGTCGCCGCCTATGGATTGAGGATCCGGACCCTTCCGCCGTTCGGGTTCCGGCGGGTTGCGTCGCGTTGGCTGGTAATCGCGGCCGGCATGGGAGTGGCCGGATATGGCCTCAACTACATCATCCAAATGGTCTATGCGGCGTCCTTCGGATACGACGATCCTCAAGGCATTCTCCACGCAGCCGCACGTGGCGGCGCGCTCCCGTTCTTCGCATCGCTTCTTGGAGGTGCCGCGTTCACGCCTTTCGGAGAGGAGATCCTTTTCCGGGGTGTCGTTGCAAACGCCCTGAACCGCTACGGAGCATGGGCCGGCATTGGCGTCAGCTCGGTCATTTTCGGGCTCGCGCACGGGATCAGCGTAATCCTGCCTGTCGCGATCATGGTGGGCATGCTTGCCGCGATTCTGTTCCGCCGTACCGGCTCGGTCTGGCCGGGGATCATTCTCCATTGTGTCTACAACGGCTCGAACAGCGTCGCTTCGGTTTTGGGCATTAGTCCGGTTCCCTGAGGCGAACCTAGCGGGTCCTACCTATGTCAGCCGAAGACTGTGCGCCGTAGGCGTTCCGCGACGCGCGACACGGTATGTCACCGCGCGGAGCTACCCGCTCGATCGTTGAAGTGGCAAACCGCCACCATTCGCTAGCTGTCAATTTGACCAAGTACATCGGAGACGGGCGTGGAGAAGATCGGCCGAGACCTTTCAGAGATGCAGCGGGTTCCGCTGTCAGAATCGCACGTCGCCGCCATGCGCGTTGCAGGCACGGAGGTCCGATATCCTGCCGGCACGGTTTTGGTCCGACCCGGCGAAACGATCGACAGCTTCGTTTACGTTGAGGAGGGCGAGATCGAGGTCATGAACGCTTTCACCGGAGAGCGCCTGATCCCCGACACGCTTGGACCATCCCAATTCATGGGGGAGATTTCCTTCCTTGCGGGCGGCAGCTGGTCGATGGCGTTCCGGGCAGCTCAGGACACCCGGGTGATCGAGGTCCCCCGCGCCGAGATGCTCAAGCTGATGGCGCAGATCCCCGAAATGTCGGACATCGTCATCACCGTACTGGCGGCACGACGTCGCAAACAACTCGAAACGCGAAACAGCTCTCTCGTACTCATCGGCGAAGAGGCGGACCGGGACATCCGACGCATCGCGGAGTTCGCGGCGCGAAATCGACTCCCCTGCGCGTCCCACGTCCTGGACAGCGCAGAAGCGCACGCGGTGGCATCAAGCTGCTCTGCCGATCCGGGCCAACCCATGGTGATCTTTGGCAAGGATACGGTGATCACGGATCCGACGCCGGAAAAGATCGCTCGGCTGGTCGGAATGCATCAGGAGCTCAATGAGAACGAGATCGTCGACGTTCTCATCGTGGGCGGTGGTCCCGCTGGCGTCGCTGCGGGCGTGTATGCGGGAGCCGAAGGGCTCAGCGCGGTAGTGGTAGAGGACATTGCCGTGGGCGGGCAGGCTGGCACATCAAGCCGGATCGAGAACTACATGGGTTTCCCCACCGGCATCTCGGGCGCCGACTTGGTCTGGCGAGGCGAGGTTCAGGCGATGAAGTTCGGGACGCGCTTTGCGATGCCCCTCCGCGTCGATGCCTTAGATATGCTGGAGGACGGCACCTTCTGCGCCACCTTCAGCAGCGGGCGGCGCGCTCGTGCGAGAGCGGTAGTGATCGCAACGGGAGTGCAGTATCGCCGCCTCCCGATCGACCGCCTGGCCGACTTCGAGGGCGATGGAATCTACTATTCGGCGACGGAGAACGAAGCGCGCTTCTGCCGTGACACCGAGGTCATCGTCATCGGCGGGGGGAACTCGGCCGGGCAGGCAGCGATGTTCCTTAGCCGCGTCGCAAACCGGGTACGCCTCCTCGTTCGCGGGGACTCGCTGGCAGCCTCGATGTCCAGCTACCTGTCCAGCCGGCTTGAGGCCGATCCGGCGATCACAATCGAATACGGTGCGCAAGTGGTTGCGGTCCACGGCAGCCAGAGGCTCGAGAGGGTCACGATCCGGCGAAGCGGCTCGGAGGAAACCGTCGATACCTGCGGCATGTTCGTGATGGTCGGAGCGGTGCCGAATACCGCTTGGCTTGCCGAGCTAGTGCAGCTCGACGCCAAGGGTTTTGTTCTGACGGGCGACGATGCGGGCGCCGCATCGCCCTACGCGACGTCGTGCCCAGGCATCTTCGCGGTCGGGGACGTGCGTGCGGGATCAGTCAAACGCGTCGCCTCGTCCGTCGGGGAAGGTTCGGTCGTCATCTCGCGCGTTTGGGACCACGTCAACTCGGCACACTGACAACCTCATCGGGGGGCCTCATCAAGCTTGGCCACAGGCGACCTTCCAGCTCGTGGAAGGCGCGGGCACGCCTGGTCCGAACCGGGTTCCTCGACGCATTAATCCGCGCAACCGACGGCTACATCCCGGCCCGCTACCCAAGGAGATTGATTGTCAGATCAGTTCGGGCTCCAGCCTGGAGGCGCGAGTTCGAAGCCGCCGAACTCGAACCCGGGGGCGACGACGCAGGTCATGAGAGCCCAGCCAGTGGCCACCTCGGCCGATTGCCACGTGCCCGCAGGAACAATCGCCTGTACCTGCTGCCCCCTGCCAGCATCAGGCCCTAGAAAGATAGGATCCTGCCCGTCGATCCAAAGCGTTAGCGGCGTTCCCGAGTGCCAGAGCCAGACCTCGTCGGCGTCTACGCGATGCCAGTGCGAACGCTCTCCTTCCGCCAGCAGGAACAGGATCGCCGTCATCCGCGAACGGCCGTCCGGTCCATCGGCCGTTCGTATTGTTTCGCGAAAATGGCCACCTTCTGGATGTGGCTGGAGATCCAGCAGCGTGATCAAATCCACACCCACCTCGTTGCTTTCCCCCGCGTCGCTAGTTTCAGCACTGGAGCTTGCGTATACCGTCCGCATGCGCTCGTTACCTCTCGATGCACAAGGTTCTTGCCGGATAGTCGAACGTGACCCGGCCCTCTTTCCAGAGTGGAACGCCCAAGGATCCGTCAGCCGCACCGGATTCGAAGACCGGCGCACCGGAAGATAGCGCTACTTCCAAATCCTGGATTTCCAACATACCGATCTTAACGTGCGCGACTTTAGCGATGCTTCCCTGGATCTCACCACCGGTCCCGTGTCCGATCTTTTGCGCCTGACCGGACTGCACCAGCGCTTTTCCCGCGTCGCTCCTGACGAATGGCCCACCAATGATCATCGCCTGGTGCCTCGTCCCAAGATCCACCACAAGCTTGAGACGTGCCGGTTCGGAGGACGGGGTCGCACGCAGCTCTACCTCGACGACCGGCACATCATGGACCAACGACATGGGGATGGGGGCTGCGCATTTGGGCGAGCTTCCGGTCGGGCCAAACGTGACGCGCTGCCGCTTGTAGTCGAACGTGATCGCTCCGTACTTGAACGCTGGCGCCCCAATCAGCAACCTCACAGGAAAACCGGCGGACGAAGACAACTGTTCCAGGTTCACGGAATAGGCGTCAATTCCGTCGAACCTGATTGGCCCCACGATCAGGCTGGAGATATTTACCGGGAGAAGCTGTTGAGCCTGAGCTCCCCCTCCAGCTACCTCGCCGACCGATTGGCCGGCCTTCAAGCCGATGGCACGCGTGAATTCCCGATCGATGACGATCGCACCCGCGCCGCTGTCCAGGACCGCAATTTCGCTCTGGCCGTTTATCGTCGCCGCCACGGTTACAAGGTTGTCCCGCAGCTTGATAGGAATGCTGGCTGGTCTCGATGGCATCCGTGAAGGCATGTCGGCGGCTGTTGTAGAGGGCTGGACAGGCGCTGCCTCCTTTCCCTGCGCCGCTAGTCCCTGGACGGCCGTGGAAGCGGCGACAATGATGCCGAGCGAGAGAATATACCGCATTCTTAAAAGACCTTCGTGGCTATGATTAGGTGGCACGGTGAGAGCGACTACGGTTCAGGCGGAAAAGAGGGCGTTCGCGGCCCGAGATTTCGTCGCCTGCGCGCCGCTCGGACTCTGGAGGCCAGCGAGCGCGCTGCTCTGATCAAGCGTCAGGCGATCGCGCCACCATCGACGGTAAGGGTCGCGCCCGTGATAATGCTCGCGGCTGGGCTGGCGAGATAGGCTACGGCATTGCCGATCTCGCGGGGCTCGGCGTACCGTCCAAGAGAGGTCAGACCGCGTTGGAAATCGGCCGCCTCGCCGTCCGCAGGGTTCGAATCCGTGTTGGTGGCCCCCGGCTGAACGAGATTGACGGTGATACCCTTGGGGCCGAGTTCGCGCGACAGGCCGCGGGTGAAGGACGTCAGCGCTGCTTTCGACATCGCGTAGGTCGTGATTCCAGGAAAGGGCACTCTCTCGCCCAGTGCCGACCCGATCGTGATGATGCGGCCACCATCCTTGAGGTGGGGAATGACAGCCTTCGCAAACAGGACCGGTGCCCGCACGTTGACGTCCATCACGCGCTGATAGTCGGCGAGATCCAAATCCGCGATCATGCCCGAGTGGCCGATTGCTGCGCTGTTGACGAGGATGTCGACGCCACCGAGCTTCGAAACGGCTTCATCTACCGAGCGGGCGATCGCCTGCGGATCTGCGCTATCAGCTTGGATCGCGATCGCACGGCGTCCTGCGCCCTCGATGGACTTCACGACGCTTTGCGCCTTTTCAGCCGCGCTTTGATAAGTGAAGGCAACGTCGGCGCCGTTCTCAGCCAACACCAGAGCGATCGCCGCACCAATTCCTCGAGAACCGCCAGTTACGAGGGCCCGCTTTCCATTCAGATCAATCATTAATCGGTCCTTTTCTACCATGTTTGGTTCAACCACGCGCGTTCGGTTGCGGGATCTGAAAGGCTCATGACTCTCTTCTCCGCAGACTTAGCAGTTGCGAACCGCTTTATTAGCGTCGGGAAGTGCCAAACTGTGTTGCGTGAAGTGGAACGCCACACCTTGCGACCTTGCACCTCGCTTTCGCGATGGGACGTCTCATTGGCCTCCCGCTCTGCGATCCGGGACAGGGCCTGCAGGTAGCCAACCGCTCTTCCTCACGCCGTGCTAGTTAGGCGTAAAGGTGGGCCACGGCATTCCCGATCGTACTCCACATTTGCCTGATCCTACCAAGGCGCTATGTTGGGGCGATGTCCGATCTTGAGAGCACGGTCTGTCGCCTTCTGAACGATGTTTCCCCTTTCACAGGCTACCTGCCAGGTCCTGTGGGGCAACCGACCCCGGTTCCGCGTTTGACCATTTGGTCCAGCGGGGCCGCAACCAGACCCACGTCCGCTGTGTTCGAGCCCATGTTCTACGCTGTGCTGCGCGGAACCAAGGTGCTTACCATGGGCGCCAACCGCTTCGAGATGAGCGCGGGAACCTGCGCGGCGTCCTCCTTTGGCCTCCCCTATACGCATCAACTCAGCCGCTCGACGTCGACGCTGCCGTATGTCGGGATCAGCCTTCATCTTGATATCGACAGGCTCACGCGCGTTGCCCTCGATATGCCGAAGGGCGAGGGGCGCTGGACACGCGCGGTGGCGGCGGGCGATCTGAATGGCGCGCTGGGTGACGCGTTCGTCCGTCTGGTCGGTCTCGTAAAGGCGCCTGATGATGTCGCGATGCTTGCGCCCAATTATGAAAGCGAACTCTATTACCGCCTGTTGCAAAGCGGGATGGGCGACACGCTGCGCCAGGTTGTCCAACGCAATGATCGCGTGAGGCAAATCAAGGCCGCGGCTGACTGGCTTGGTTCAAATAACAGCGAGCCTGTGTCGATCTCCGACCTTGCCGCATCTGCTGGCATGAGCGTGACGTCCTTTTACCGCCACTTCAAAGCCGTCACGGGCTTCAGTCCTCTCGCCTTTCAGCGGCACATGCGCCTCCTGGAAGCCCGCAAACTGCTAGCTGGCGGAACCTCGAGCGTGGGCGGCGTCGCGTATGAAGTTGGATACCAGAGCGCGTCGCAGTTCAGTCGGGAATATAAGACCATGTTTGGCAGCTCCCCGATCGCCGACCTTCGACGCTAATCGCGTTCCGGATGCTGCGACACAGATAAGCGGCGGGCAGGGCTACAGATTGAAAGGTGCAAGCGATACCTGTGGAGGGGAAATGGCGCCTCTCTGAGCCGGGCGTCGCGGCCCCTGAGCTTGTCGAGCACTGGTAGGAGCTTGCCGTGTTTACGCACCTGACGTGGCACCGACAGACAGAATGAGCACCTTTGTCAACGCGGTGCCGTCTTCTTGGCCCCATGCTGCTCGGTGGCCCGTCTCTTTCCGGGTCAGCTCGCTTTGAGGGTCCTCCTGATCGAAGATGAGCGGGAGCTTGCCGAGACGCTTCGCGGAGCGCTGGAGCGGGAGCGCTTTGTTGTGGACGTCGCCGACCGCCTAAGCGTCGCGCGAGAGGCGGCGCTGCTCGCCCCGTTCGACTTGGTCCTGCTGGACCGTACACTTCCGGACGGTGACGGCCTTTCGCTCTTGCCGGCTCTGCGGGAGAGGCACCCAAGCATCTCGGTCATCGTTCTCAGCGCGCGCAGCGGGGTTGCCGACCGCATTGCAGGATTAGACGAGGGCGCCGACGACTATTTGATCAAACCCTTCTCTCTCGACGAGATGTTCGCACGCATTCGCGCCGTTCGGAGGCGACCTGCCGATCTGGCAGGCGAGGAGGTGAGGGCTGGTCACCTCGTGTACGATCTTTCCAACGACGAGATGTCCGTCAAAGGGGCACCGTTCGATCTGCCCCGGCGGGAGCTCCGTGCCTTGGCGACTTTGATCAAGCGGCGCGGGCGGACAGTCCTGCGCGAGGTGCTTGAGCAAGCCGTCTACGGGTTCGACGATGAGGTGCAATCGAACGCGCTCGACTCGCACATCTCCCGACTGCGTCGGAAGCTTGCCGAGGCGGATGCGGGCGTGGAAATCCACGCGATGAGAGGCGTCGGCTACCTCCTGCGCGAAGTGCTTTGACCAGGCATCGCTCTCTCAAGCGGCCGCTCATTGTCTATCCGCTCCTCTTCCATTTCGGAACGCTCGTGGCGTCGTTCGCCGTTCTCCTTGCGGTGGCGCTCCGGGTGGATAGCGGCGGTCCCTACACCGATGAGCAAATCACTCCCGTTATCGCCCGCGCCGTAGCGCGCAAAACCGACGGAAATCTCACGATCCGCATGACGCCGGAGCTGGTCGAGCTTCGCAACGAGACCAGCGGATTCTGGTTCGTTGCCGAGGATGATGAGGGTCGCAGCGTTTCGTTCGGTCCTGTGCCAGCGGCTTACCGATCGCTCAGCAACCACCTGAGCGACCTCTCTTATGCTCAGCTGCGAGATCGTCGAGCACCCTATAATCTGGCGGCCGTTGTGAGACGTGAAGTTACCCCAATCGGGCCGCTCACGGTCCTCGGCCATGGGAAGCTCACCGAATTGAGCTTCATCGTCATCATGGCGTCCAACGTCGTGCTGCTGCCGACTTTCCTCCTCCTCGTACTCACATCGCTGATTGTCACGCCGTGGATCGTCCGACGGTCGCTCGCCGGCGTGTCCCGGATCGCGCAAGAGGCAGAGCAGATCGACACCGACCGACGCGGGCGGCGCCTCAGCGAGACGCACGTTCCCCAAGAGATCGTTCCGCTGGTTCGGGCAGTCAACGAGGCGCTGCGGCGCTTGGACGACGGGTATGAGCGACAGCGGCGCTTCATTGCTTCCGCAGCGCACGAATTGCGCACTCCGATCGCCATTCTCCGCGCCAAGGTTGACGCGGCGTCAGATGCCGCAACGCGCAACCTTGGCAAAGACGTTCAGCGACTCGCTACCCTGGCGGAGCAGCTGCTCGATCTTGAACGGCTGGATACCGAAAGGAACGACGAGGAGCTGGATCTCGCGGCGCTAGTCCGCCGGGTCGTTGCCGATTTGGCGCCGCTGCTGATCGCTTCTGGACGGACGGTCGAGTTTCAGGCCGATGGCGGCCAGCGCTCTCGCGGTGATGGCGCCGCGTTGGAACGGGTTGTGACGAACCTCATCCAGAACGCGATCGAGCACGGCGGAGAGCACGTGAGCGTGCGTGTGACCGGCGCGACAGTTGAGGTCGAGGATAACGGTCCGGGGATCCCGGCGGAAGAACGCGAACGGGTGTTCGAACCCTTCCACCGTCTCCGCCCTCGCAGCACGGGAAGTGGCTTGGGGCTCAATCTGGTCCAGCAGGTAGTGAAACGCCACGGAGGGCGCGTCACGATCGTCGCGGCGGAGGGGGGTGGCACGATCGCGCGCGTCGAATTGGCAGCTTGCAAGGTGAATGCAGAGGGAGTCGCCGGAAAGCTCTAAGCCGATCATCAACTTGTCACCGGATCGTGGGGGCCATGTTCGCGCAACCTTCAGCTGCTCTCTAGGCGGCAGCCGGCACTGCGCCGGATCGATGTCGGGCGGTTCGCCCGACGTGAATCGGAAGATTGAGAAAGCTCGGAAGAGGAATAGAGATGATCAAAAGCCATTTCGCTAGGACGCGCCCGGCGCTGATGTCGATCGGCCTGCTCGCGATCGCAGCTCTTTGCGTTGCCGAAAGTCCCGCGCATGCTCAGAGCCGCAAGCACCGCGAGGACGCGCGTACCTGCGCCAGCTTCGGGTCGAGCTATGGCACGCCCGAATACAGCAACTGCATGCTGGAGCAGCAGCGCCGACGGGACTTCAAGCAGCAGAAAACGCTGGAAGAGATGGCGCTCACCTCACAGATCGCCAAGGACGGCCAAATCATGGCCGAGCGCGCGCGGCGGCAGCGTTGTGACCGCAAACCGGATCGTCGGGAGTGTCGCCGCTCACCGCGGCCGTATTGACGCACAACTGAACAGGCGGTCGCGCTGTGGCCCGTGTCACGGGCTCTCGCGCGACCGCCCAAGGCGCTCCAGGCGGCCTTCATCGTAACGTTGGGGTCGGTCTCCTAGGTGAATGGGCGCCCTTGTCTCCAAATCATTCTTCAGGTGGTACATGGAAGAAAGCGATCTTGTCGCCTTGTGGGAACAGCATCTCGGTGCAGAGTTGATCGCGAAGGATGTCGACACCACGATGTCCACCATGGTCGATGAGCCTTACGTCAATCATGTCCCGACGATGACGGGTGGCTTCGGGGCCGAGCAATTGCGCCGCTTCTACGCGCACCATTTCATCACAGTGCAACCGAATGACATGGAGCTGACGCCGGTTAGCCGAACTGTCGGCCGCGATACGCTCGTGGACGAAATGGTTGTCAGGTTCACACACGATCGGCGGATGGACTACTTTCTGCCGGGAGTCGCGCCGACCAACAAGCGTATCGAGGTGGCCGCCGTCATCGTTGCGCGTTTCCGGGATGGGAAGCTTGCGCATGAGCATATCTACTGGGATCAGGCGTCAGTGCTCGTCCAGGCGGGGCTGCTGGAGCCGGGCGGCTTGCCGATCGCGGGTGCGGAAACAGCCCACAAAGTTCTCGATCCAAGCCTTCCTAGCAATCGGCTGATGTACCGCGAATGGGCCGAGAGCGACCCGCACGCGGAAGGGTGACGAATATGCGGTAGCCAGCTTCGGTGAGACCCCGAACGAAAGCCCCAGTCGGCCGGCAACAGGAAACCCTGCTGATGGACGGCCTCCGCTATGTTGCGACAAAAACGAGATGACCCTGCTCACTATGAGGGCGTTCTCCAAACCCGATCAGATACCGGCCGAGAGAACGTCCTTGGATCCGCGTTACTCGATGCTGTCGGGGGAACACCCCGATATCGTATGCACAGAACTATGATCCTGCGGGAAGCTCGACTGTCTGGCCCACGACATCGATCACCACCTTTCCTCGGAGCCCACGCGAGCCGCCGCCTTCGAGCAGTTCATGCGCTTCGCCTATGCGAGCCAGAGGCAGGACCGCACCGATCACCGGCTTGATCAGGCCGCGTTCGACAAGGGTGGTCAGCGCGTCGAGCTTGCCCCGGTTCTGGCGGGTGAAGACGAAATGGTAGGCGGCGTTCTTTCCCCAAGCCTCGATCAGGTTCTGCGGCTGTGCGATGTCGACGATGCTGACCACCCGTCCGGCATCTGCAAGGGCGACCGCACTCCTCGTCAGGGTGTCGCCGCCGATCGTGTCGAATACGACGTTCACCCCGTTCCCCTGCGTCAGATCCGCCACCGCCGAGACATAGTCATCAGAGGTGTGGTCGATGACCTCGTCCGCGCCGAGCGACCGCACAAAATCATGGTTGCTGGAGCGTGCCGTCGTGATGACCCTCGCACCGATCGCCTTGGCAAGCTGGATCGCTATCGTTCCTACACCGCCGGCACCGCCGTGGATCAGGATGGTCTCGTGAACGGCAAGCTGGGCACGGCTCACCAAAGCCTCCCAGACCGTGCCTCCAACCAGCGTCAGGCTGGCGGCCTCCAGATGGCCGATGTTGCTCGGCTTGCGGGCGACCAGGTCGACATCGGCAACGTGCTGCTCGGCATACGAGCCGGAGCCGCCGAAGATCTTGGGCGTGTAGTAAACCTCGTCGCCCACATTGAATTCGGTGACGTCCGACCCCTTCTCCTCCACGACACCGGAAACGTCGTGACCGATGATGGCGGGCAGCGGGACATAGTCGGAATAGTCGCCACGCCGGATCTGATAGTCCAGCGGGTTCAGTGCGGTGGCGTGAACGCGCACCCGGACCTGCCGGGATCCGACGGATTCGACAGGAACGTCGCGCAGCTGGAACGCGTCGAAGCCACCGAATTTCTCGAGAACGATCGCCTTCATCGTGTCGGCCATGGTCTTTGCCTTTGCTCAATCTCAATTGGTGTTGAAGGCGAGAGAGCTAGTACACGCGGCTTGCGTAGAACGAACACAATCTACCTATTTGCAAGGATTGATACGTGGAGCCGAGTGGCGCTACGGTCCCTCGACGATAAAGCCGCGATAGCGCGCGCCTTGGAAGCGATGCTGTGCGGTCGCCTGATATTCGGGACTGCGATACCAAGCCCGGGCCGCGTCCATATCCGGAAATTCAAGGATGACCGCACCCTCGATCTCGGCGCCTTCCAACGTCTCGATCGTGCCGTAGTCGGCGAGGAACTTCACGTTATGCCCTTCGAAGCTCGCATCAACCTTGGCGGCGTATTCTTCGAACTCAACGCGATCGACCATCTCGTCTCGCATAAAAACGACATAGGCTGACATGACAACTATCCTTACTCGGGTCTGTGAAGGGGTACAGTTTGTCTGAATGGTTTTGTCCTAGCCATTTGTGACCATCTTTCGCTTGAAGGCGCGCCACGTCATGGCCCGACTGGAAGGATCGTCGATCATACCAGGCTTCAGGCGGTGGACTGCTTGATTATGAGGCGAAGTCTTGACGAGTTCCGGATCCGAGTAGGCCTCGTCGGAGATGCGAGCGATCACGGCGATCCATTGATCGAGCGCCTCCTTGCCGTACATCTCGCCGGCTTCCGGCGTGAAAGGTTCGGGCAACAACCAGGGCTCGTGGCTCGCCCACAACGGGTCGATCCCGAAGTCAGACATCCGGTTCTGTACGTCGTGGATGTCGACCCCCGTCTCCTCCTTCATCTTCTGGAACGAGTAACGCGTCATCTCCATCCTCGGCGTCGTGGCTTCGGGATGTGAGCGGGTCACGCCACGGATGGCGAGCAGGCCTTTCTCCATGTAGTTGTTGGACAGGACCGAGATGTCGGATGCTTGCGCAATGCCTTCCGCGCCCATCGAGCGGGTCCATGCGTAGGCCTTCAGCACAACTTGAACATTGCCCAGGAACTCCCGGATCTTGCCGACGCTCTGGGGCCGGTCGGCGTCCAGGCGATAGCGGTCGCCATCGCGCACGACCAAAGGCGACGGCAGGAACGGCGCCAGTTCAGCGGAGCACCCATAGGCGCCGGTCGCGGGTCCGCCGACGCCGCTCTTCGGCGCGCCGAAGGTCTTGTGCAGCATGAACATGCAGGCGTCGAAGCCAATCTCGCGAGCGCGGAGTTTCGACATGGTGCCGTTGAAGTTGGCGGCGTCGTAGAAGGCCAGACCGCCCGCTTCGTGAACGATGCGCACCCATTCCTTCATCTCGGGATTGTAGACGCCCATGTCATCGGGATTGTTGACCATGATTGCAGCGGTGCGGTTGGACACCACCGCTTTGAGCGCGTCGAGCGACGGGTAGCCGTTCTCATCGAGCATCAAGGTGATGACCTTGAACCCGGCCGCTGCGGCGGTGGCCGGATTGCAGGGGTGGGTCTGGATCGTCACGATGACTTCGTCGCGCTGTTCGAGCTCGCCCTTTGAGGCGTGATAGGCGCGTGTCACCGCGCAGTTCGTAAAGGCTGCCTCGGACCCGCCGCCGGCCTGGAACACGAACTGGTCCATCCCCGACAATTCGCGCAGCATCAGATCCATTTTGTGCACGATCTCGAGCGCGCCTTGCATGGTGTCTTCATGCTGCAGCGGATGGAGCTCCGTGATCTCGGGGCGCCAGGCCATCGCTTCGTTGATCTGGGGGTTGTACTTCATGGTGCAGGTGCCGAAGAGGCTTATGCCCATCATGCCGAGCGTCTGCTGAGAGAGGCGCAGATAGTGGTAGAGAACTTCGGGTTCCGACAGCTCGGGCAGGGCCGGTCTGTCCTGCCTGCGCAT
Organism: Sphingomonas psychrotolerans; assembly: GCF_002796605.1. Classification (NCBI taxonomy): domain Bacteria; kingdom Pseudomonadati; phylum Pseudomonadota; class Alphaproteobacteria; order Sphingomonadales; family Sphingomonadaceae; genus Sphingomonas; species Sphingomonas psychrotolerans. The sequence goes on along the minus strand of NZ_CP024924.1, from coordinate 49,324 downwards.
GGCGGAGGGGATCAGGTCCGACGCGTCGCCGACATGCTGCCGGATCTCGGGTTCCACCGGCGCGAAGAGCACACCGCGGCGACCGGGATACCCCATGTCAAGGATGACGGGCTCGTTCCAGACGGGCGCCTGGTATTGCTTGAGTTCGACGCTCATCGTGCGATCACCTTCTGAAGGGCGCCGACCAGGCGCTCGATATCCGAATGGGTGTGGACCTCGGTGACGCAGTAGAGTGCGCTCTGGCCGAGTTCCGCGAAGTCGGAGGAAAGGTCATGGCCGCCGAAGATGCCTTCGGCGCGCAGGGCGTCATTGATCTCGGAGACGCTCTTTCCGGTGTCGTCGAAGTTGACGACGAATTCCTTGAAGAAGCCCGAGGGAAAGGTGATCCGGACGCCTTTGAGACCACCGAGGCGGCTCGCGGCAAAGTGGGCGCGTTGCAGGATGATCTCGCCGATCTCGACGAAGCCCTGCGGCCCCATCATCGCCATGTAGGCGGTCGCAGCGACCGACCACATGTAAACGGAGTGACCGATCCAGTCCTTGCCTTTTTCACGTTGGTCGTAGGACGACTGCTCGAGCAGGGCGCGCCCGAACCCGTACTCGCCTGGCTTGATGGTCTCGGCGATACTGATGAACAGCGTCGGATACTCCCCGGCGTAGCGAGGCTCATCGCGCGTCGCGATGAAACCGCCGACCCCGCCGCCGGCATGGAGGTGGACGCCCAGGGGCTGAATGGTGCCAACGGCTATGTCGGCACCGTAGGCGGACGGCGCGGAAAGCACGCCCAGAGAGATCGGGTCGACCCCCACGATGGTCTCGGCACCGGCCGCGCGGGCGATGGCGGCGATCTCGGCGGCCTGGTGGTCGATCACGCCGAGGTAGGACGGCACTTCGAAATAGACGGCTGCTGTCTGCTGGCCAACTGCGGCCCGCAGAGCCTCGAGATCGATCAACCCAGTCGCTGGATCGTAGTCAACGAGGCGGATGGCTATGTGGTTCGCCATCTCCGGCGGTTCGCAATAGTTGCGGATGATCGACAGCCGCTCCGGATCGATCGCGCGAACGACCGCCACTTCGTTGCGGCCGGTAAGCCGGGCCGCCATTCGAAGGGCGTGGCCGGCGGCGGTGCCCCAACTACGCACGGGCATGCCGACCAGGTCGAGGTTCAGCAACTCGCCAAGCTGGCTGCAGAACTCAAACCATGCCTGGTAGAGACCATGGTCAGAACTGGGCTCGCCATAGATGGAGGTAAGCCATTCGTTGCGGCGGACGATCTCGTCCACCGCCGCCGGAACGTGATGCTGCCAGATGCCAGCGCCAAGGAAGCTTAGATTATCCTCGGTAGTGCTGTTCTTCGAAAGGGTCTCGATGAGGTGCCGCCGCAGCTCCCGCTCGCTTAAAGCCGGAGGAAGGTCGAGCGGGCGCGACAGACGGTGGTCCTCGGGGATCTGGACAAACAGTTCCTCGACGGTGGCAACCCCGATTGAATCCAGCATCTCCTGCTGAATCGCGGGGACCGAATTGGCCATATAGGGGTGGGCTGAAACGTCTCGCATGGACGAAGCTCCTTCATAAGGGATTGGTCAGGCTTGAACTCGAACGAGCGTGGTGCGGCCGGGGCCGGTGAGAACGAGAAGGTGACCCGTAAGCATCGCGTCCATCTCCGGATCACCGGTGTCGACCTGCAGCGCGCCGGTGGACAAGGCGATCAACTTCTGGACGGTCGAGATCACTTGGATCCGATGCCTCCCGACGCGCCTGATCACTTCCGCGCTGATTTGCTGATTGCCGCGTCCAAACAGGCTGCCCTGGCCACCGAGCACCCCGACGATGATCTCGGTCTCGCGCCCTTCCATCGCGCGCAGCAGCGCCTGCTCGTCGAGATCGAGGCCGATCACCTCGCCGTTCAGGACGGCATCGACGCCGAGCAGTGTCGAGGGGATGCCCAGCGCGTCCGCGACGCGACGCGTGGTGGTGCCCGGACCCAGGATATAGAGATGGTCGGGCCGCATTTGTGCTGCCACTTGCCGGGCCACCGCGTCGAGCGCCTCATTCTCGCCAGGCACGGAGCCGGCCTTGGCATTCTGAACGAGGCGGCGCTCATATGGGCTGCGCGCATAGCCATAGAGATGCGCCGATACCCGGCCGGCTCGGATCGCGTCCTCGTCGAGGTCCATCACCTCTGCGTCGCGCAGTCGCGCGCTTGGGTGGCGGGCAAGGAACAGTGCCGCGAGATGCCCGGCATTGGCCGGCGTCGTGCCGAACACCGCGGAGTGCATCTTCACGCCTGCCGGTACGCCAAGCAGCGGCACGCGATCACAGGTTGCGCTGAGCACATCGCGCGCGGTGCCATCGCCGCCGACGAACAGGATCAGGCTGACACCACGATCTGCCATTATCGCTGCGGCATTGGCGGTGTCGGTCGCGCTTGTCTGTTCCTGATCCGCGTGGTGGATCACCGTGACATCAAACCCGGTAGAGCGCGCCGCTGCTTCGCCCATTTCACCTGCGGCAGTCAGGATGCGCAGTCCTGATATCTCCCTTAGACGCGCGAGCGCTGCAAGCGCGCGATCCTGTGCTGCGGGTCTCGCGCAGCGTCGTCGTGCTTCTTGAAGGATGTTGAGTCCATCCGTACCCTTCAGACCAACTCGCCCGCCCATCCCTGCGACTGGGTTGATGACAAGACCAACTTCGGGCCCAGACATCAGAGACGACAACGGCGAGGTTGGCTAGAGGATCGACCGAGATCCGCCCCTTGATGATATGCTGGCATGGCAACTAGTCCTTGCTCGGGTGTTCAGTCGAATAGGAACCGTCCTTCTGTAGTTTTTGGCCTAAGCCGATGGCAGGCACTAGTCGGCCAAAACGTTCCAAAGCGTCGCAGAATCAGCAACGCGGTGGCGCGCCGACTCGGCTGTTGATTTGCTGGTCGATGAGCGGGTCGTGTCGGGCATCCGGGTGCGTCGTTCAGAAGCCCTCGACGACAATCTTGCCTCGCGCCTTGCCGCTCTCGAGCAGCGCGTGAATGTGCTTGAGATTGACGGCATTGATCGGCGACAGGCGCTCGGTCAGCGTGGTGCGCAGCTTGCCCGCATCGACCAGTGCGCTCGCCTCGTTCAGGATGCGGCCCTGCTCGGCCATGTCGGGCGTGCCATAGATCGACCGCGTGAACATCAGCTCATGGTGGATCGACACCGCCTTGCGCTTGAACGACATGACGTCGAAGCCCGCCGGATCGTCGATCAGGCAAAGCCGGCCCTGCGGCGCGATCAGTTCGACGATGTCGGCGACATGCTCGCCCGTATGGGTCGTCGAAAAGACGAACGCCGGCGCACCGATGCCGAGCGCCTCGATCTGCGGAGCCAGCGGCATCGAGTGATCGACGACGTGATGCGCGCCCAGCGCCTTGATCCAGTCCTGCGTCTCGGGGCGCGAAGCGGTCGCAATGACCGTCAGGTCGGTGCGCTGACGGGCGATCTGCACTGCGACCGATCCGACGCCACCGGCACCGCCGATGATCAGGATGGCCGGCGCCGACCCCGGCACCGGCTTGGACACGTCGAGACGGTCGAAAAACGCTTCCCAAGCCGTCAGCGTCGTCAGCGGTAGCGCGGCGGCCTCGCCCCAATCGAGCGAGGCCGGCTTCCTGCCGACGATCCGCTCATCGACCAGATGCAACTCGGCATTGGTGCCCGAGCGCGTAATCGATCCGGCATAGAAGACCTCGTCGCCCGGCTGGAACAGGCTCACGTCCTGGCCCACGGCACGCACGATGCCGGCAGCGTCATAGCCCAGCACCTTCCACTCGCCGTCTTGTGGCGCCGTGCTGCGGCGAACCTTGTAATCGACCGGGTTCACCGAAATCGCCTTCACCTCCACCAGCAGGTCGTGGCCGGTGGGCGATGGCTCGGGAAGATCTATATCGACCAGCGATGCCTCAGCATCAATCGGCCCGGGAACTTTGTATCCAACAGCTTTCATGTCTCTATCTCCGAATTTGATGGTTTGCCTTAGAATCGCGCCTCATTGCGCGCCGCAAATGCTGAAATGCGGAACGACTTCGCTTCCGATCTCTTCGAGAACATCGGCGACGGGTCGCCGGCTGAACTTAAGGTTCAGCGCGACGTGGTTGACCCCGATCGAGCGCAGGTCCCCGAACAGATCGACCAGCCGCCGCCGGCCGAGCCGATAACCGAGATGGATGGGGCTTGGCGGCGCGTCCGGATCCTCGGCAAGATCGACATAAAGCGACTGCGCGATTGGCTTGAACCCAACCCCGGCGCGCTCGAGCGCGTCCCGCCAGTTCGATGCGACCTGCGCTTGCTTGACCACGTCGCGCGGGTAGGTGAGCCAGCCGTCGCTCCGCTGCGCAATCCATTCCAGTGATTGTTGGCTCTGGCCGGTGATCAGGGTGGGCAGCCGGGGCGACAGCGGCTTTGGCACCAGGTCGCCGCCGCCCGCGAGCTGGCCGTAATGCGTTGACGCGTGGAACGGGAACCGCTTCGTCAGCAGCGCTTCCGTATAGTCGAACGCGTCGCGGAAAAGCTCGCCGCGCAGGTCCGGATCACGACCATAGGCCGGATACTCGACCGGGCGGTCGCCCGAAGCGACGCCAAACACGAACCGTCCGCCGGACAGATCGTCGAGCGATGCCGCGGCCTTCGCGACGTCGATCGGGTGATGGAGCGGCAGGATGACCGCACCGGTGGCAAGCGCGATGCTGCTGGTACGCGCCGCGATTGTCGCCAGCCAGACAAAGGGGTCATAGAGCTGGCCGAGATCGCCGAAGTTGGGGTCATTCAGGGGCACATCGCGCGCCCAAAGCGCAGAAAAGCCGAGGCGCTCCGCTTGTTGAGCAAGCTGGATTTGATCGAGCATCGCCGGCTCCGGACCATCGAACGCCTCGATCGGAAAATAGACGCCGATGCTCAGCTTCTCTGGCGCGAACATGGACGCATAGCCGCGGCCAAAAGCGGTCGGGCCGACGCGCTCGGCCTGCGAAGGGGCAATGATCATCTCTCTTTCCTTTGGTTGTGGACGGCCGGGGGAGGGGGAGGGGGCCCCCGGCCGTCCACGCGACGTCTCAGGCGGCGAGCTAGGCGCCCGCTTCACCAGACACGTCGATCACGACCTTACCGCGCAGGCCTCGCGCCGAGCCGTTTTCCAGCAGCTCATGCGCTTCGCCCATGCGCGCGAGCGGCAGGGTGGCGCCGATCACGGGCTTGACCAAGCCGCGCTCGACAAGGTCAGTGAGCGCGTCGAGCTTGCCGCGGTTCTGGCGAGTGAACACGAAGTGATAAGCCGCGTTCTTGCCCCAGGCCTCGATCAGGTTCTGCGGCTGCGCGATATCGACCAGGCTGACCACACGTCCGGCATCGGCTAGGGCAAGCGGGCTTCGCGTGAGCGTGTCGCCGCCGATCGTATCAAAGATGACGTTCACGCCCGCACCGTCGGTCAACCGGGCAACCGCTTCCACATAGTCCTCCGCGGTAAAGTCGATCGCCTCGTCCGCGCCGAGCGAGCGCACGAAATCGTGATCGCGAGCAAGCGCCGTCGTGATCACCCGCGCACCGAGCGCCTTGGCCACCTGGACGGCGATCGTACCGACGCCGCCCGCGCCGCCGTGTATCAGGATCGTTTCCCCAGCCTGCAGTTGCGCGCGCTGGACGAACGCTTCCCAGACCGTGCCGCCGACCAGCGTCAGGCTCGCCGCCTCAAGGTGGGTGAGATTCTTGGGCTTGCGGCCGACCAGCTCAACATCGGCGACATGCTGCTCGGCATAGGAGCCCGCGCCACCGAAGATCTTTGGTGTGTAATATACTTCATCGCCCACCGCGAACTCGTGAACGTCCGAGCCAAGCTCTTCGATCACGCCGGAGATGTCATGGCCGATGATCGCGGGCAACGGGACATAGTTTGTATAGTCGCCGCGGCGAATCTGGTAATCGAGCGGATTGACGGCGGTGGCGTGCACTCGCACCCGCACCTGGCGCGGGCCGACTTCCGGCACGGCGACATCGCGGAGCTCGAACGAGTCCGGGCCGCCAAAGCGGGTGAGGACAGCTGCCTTCATGGTCTTGGTCATCACGATATCCTTTCGAGGAGAGGTTGCCGGGCTTCATGGCCCGGGACCCAGTTTGGATGTCGCCTATTTGGTTTAGCCCGGTTGCTCTCGGTAGTCGGCCTGATTTAGGATCAGTTTCAATAAAACATTGAAAGCGACGCGATGGACGTGAACGACCTGAACCTCTTCGTGCGCATCGCTCAGCTCCAGAGCATCAGCGCAGCGGCCCGCGATTTGAGCATTACGCCGGCGGGGGCGAGCGCCAGACTGGCGGCGCTCGAGAGAAAACTTGGAGCTCGGCTTCTTCACCGCACAACGCGGCAGGCGACCTTGACTGAGGATGGCCTTGCGTTCCTGCCGCATGCAGAGCACGTCGTGAACGCAGCAGAGGCTGCTCGCGCCGCGCTCGGACGGGAGCAAGCCGCACCGCGTGGTACCCTGAGGGTGGCGGCTCCAGCATCCTTCGCGCGCATGCACATTGTGCCAGGTTTGCGCGACTTCTGCAGTCAATATCCCGATTTGGCGCTCGACATGCGCATCTCGGACAGCGTTGTCGATCTCGTCGAAGGTGCCTTCGATGTGGCGGTGCGCTATGCAGAACTCAGTGACTCGTCCTTCGTCGCGCGGCGGCTCGCTCCAGATAAACGGGTGCTCGTCGCATCGCCGGAATATATAGAGCGCCACGGGCGTCCGAACACGCCCGACGACCTCGCAGAACACGCCTGCCTCGTTGTCGGCACGCTCGATCTCTGGACCTTCCGAGGAAAAGGGGGAGAGCGGATTCAGCACCGCGTGACCCCAACTGTGCGGATCAATGACGGCGGTGCCGTGAGAGATGCGGCCTGTGCGGGGCTCGGTATCGCTCTTATGGCCACCTGGTGCGCGGCCGACGAGCTTCGATCTGGCGCCCTAGTACCAGCCCTTCCCGAGTACCCGCTCGTCTCGACACAGACGCTTTGGGCGCTGTACCCGAGTTCGCGTGAACTGGCACCAAAGGTGAGGATCTTCATGGACTGGCTCGTCAACAGATTTGGTGGACAACCCTATTGGGATCGAGGTTTGGAGGGCATCCTGGAGAACAGTGAATGAGGCACCGCCAATTCCGCAGTCTGTTCACGGATCATCCGTAAGTCTTAGCCAATGACGCGGCGCCGACAGAAGAGCTTTATAGCAGCGAATACCTCTACTCTCGGACGTTGCCGCGACCCCGTAGCCGAATAGAACATCGACTCCCTCCGCATTGACCTGCTTGGCGTGCGCGCCCGATGCACTACGACACACGACCTCCTACTCCAGAGCTATGGGCTGCGGTAGTGCTTCTTAGGTCCGCGAAGTGCTGAACTGTGTTGCATGAAGTGGAACGCCGCAGCTCTTCCGATCCATCCCTTGACAGACTATCCTTCTCGCTGGGCTGCGCCCCTCAACGAACGAAGAAGTGTCCCATCAATGATCTGGCACGGGCAATCAGGACATCAGTCGTTGTCACTCCGTCGGCTTCCTTACTGTGGGCTAGAACGACGGATAAGCCGCCTTCGGCCTTCCGATGGTGACTTTGCTTGCATGAGCCCAATGAAGTTCCGGTGTAGCGCTGATGGCTACCTTGAGCGCAAACACCGAACGCTGTTCAACGATGTCTGTCCTTTTCCGGGCATCCTCCCGGGGCCTCGTAGAGAGACGATGGGTGACGCCCGCTTCGAGATGGTGCCGGGATCCGACGCTGCATCGTCCGTCGAGTTATCCTATGCCCACAAGCTGACAGGACAAGGATCGCGGCAAGATTGGTTCAGCGAGCTAGCCCCGTCGACGCAAATGCAGCCGAACAAGAACCATAGCCCTCCTCGGGGAGCTCGATTGCTGACGGGCTCGAGACGGCAGGGTCCGGCCTCGACGTCAATCCACAGTTATAGCGAGGCTGGACATGACCATCACGGTTCTAGTGGCCACTTTCCGAGGCACTCAGAGCATCACGATTCACGACGATGAGGCGGCGGCGGCGTCAGCTCTGATGAGCTTTGTCGAGCTCCATTGGCCAGAGCAGTTCGATGAAGAGCATGGCGAGACTATTCTTTCAGAGAACGAGCGTCTTCAACGGTTCTTCGCCGATGACCGTAATTCGTACATCATGGCTGAAGCCGATCTTTCGCTGCTTGAAGCGTTCATCGATTCCGTTGCCCCTGAGCCTCGTGAATGAGGCCGGGCGACACGGATGATGCAGCCAGCTGAACAGACGTAGTCCTCGGAATGACTGTGAGGTATGGCGATGTTCGAGTGCCTGATACTGGGTGATAGCACTGGGGTTGGGACTGCGACAGCGCTCGTCGCGCAGTATGCAATCCGCTGTGATGTTATTGCCGCCGAACGCGCCACCGCAGCGCAAATTCTGGCGTGGCGAAAGCCGGCCAAGCGCTATGGAGCTTCCATTCTTGCGATCGGCTCCAACGATAGTCCGGGGGCCAAACTCGCCGACAACCTCTTTAAGATAAGGACATCGATTACAACGCGGCGGGCGATCTGGCTGCTCCCCTATTCGCGCCAAGTCGCCTCCTTGGTCAACAAGGTCGCCGTAGCCTTTGGTGACGAGTCCATCGATCTTGGACGATTTGCAACGAACGATCACATACATCCTCAGCACTATGGCGACGTTGCCCGAGCATTGCTAAAGTAAGGCAACACCGTTCGGCGTGAACCATTTGGCTCATGTGTCCGTTTGGGCAATGCGCCGTGACAGGCTATGCTGTGCGCCGCGCAAACCGCACGACCGGAGCTATCGCATGGCAACACTGTCACCGATCGAAGTTTCGAACTGGCTGGCGATTTATGCGGCAACTGGCCTCTGCTGTGGGATCGCGGTGATCGTTTCGGTCATAATTTCGGTCACTGAGCTTTACCGCGAGCGGGCCTGGGCGGGATTGAGTTCGGCCGGCGATGTCGTGCGTTTCATGCCGAAGACGTGGTGGCGTTGGCAAAAGCGATATCTGCTGTCGACCCCGGTGACATTGATGATTGTAGGATCCTTCGCGGCCACTTTGTCCTGGGCCTGAGGCTGCCGTCATCTCCGTCAATCACGCAGGGCATCTACCAACATCGAGCAGGCCTGCCCGGTTTCAATATCCTTCGGTGAGAGCGCGACGACCGGAGCGATCTGGGCCAATCGCCGGCGAGCGGCCGCGTCCGATGGTCGGAGCCCGGACGCCTCGACGACGAGGCGCCTGATCTCGCCGGTATTCCGCGATCTGGCCTCGAGCAGAAAATCGGGTCGGCAGGAACCAAGCGGTGTTAAGCGGTCGAAGATAGGCTTCTCGATGGCAACATCGATGCCGTCCCGGTGGAGCGTCCAACGAATGTCGAAGAGCGTCCGAAGCACGCCGCGTTCCAGCTCGGACTCGACCGGGACAAAGCGGTTGCCGGAAAATATGGGCTGAGCGTACGCGCGAAGCGGGGCATAGCCGTGCGCTTCCGGGTATTCGCCGATGACGACGATAACCAGGAACGGCCCTTTGACAGGGTTGCCACGCACCGACGGGGATTGAACCCGGTTAGCAACAGTGATGGGTCCGGCGCCGGCGGGGTAGATAGTCGACCCGCTTACCTTTTGCGCGAAAACCGTGAGGAACCCTTGAGGAGCGTGGCCGCGCGGCCAGCCCCGCGCGAGGCTCCGGATGACAGCGTAGGCGCGTCGGCTGTGAAGCGCGTCGGCGTGCGTCCACAGGGCGCGGCCGAGTTCGACCCCCGGCGCTATCTCGAGCTTCCCCGCCGCCGCACTCAGCGCTCTGAATTCCTGGGCAATCGAACGTTCGGCTGGCTCGTCAAGGATCGGCGGGGCAATGGCCAGACCCGAAACGTCCAACATACGCCAGAGGAGGCGCGCGAGCCTCGGCACTGATGCGGCGCGGGTGCGATCGTCATTGCTCTCGCCGTCCGGCCGTTGCGCGAGCTGCTCGGGAGCGGGTCGCAAGACCTCGAAATAGCCGCCCGGCGGATCGGCGGGGGTATCGGGGCTGCGGACTTGGCTAATCCGGTTCGTCGCCTGATCGCGAAAGAACGGGCAAGTGGACAGATGCTCCGGTCGAAGCGATCCTGTCAGGCGGCGTAGGTAGTATGTCTCAGCTTCCGACAGGAAGGCTGGGGTGAGGATCGGGGGCTTGCAACTGCTCCCAAGACAATCGCAGGCGATCCATTTCTCGCCGATGCGGGCCTGTTGCACCAGCAGGATGCCGGCTTCTTCATCGCGCCTCGAGCCGTCGCCCGTGTACCAACGCACCAACGCCGAATGGAGCAGGGCGGGGAGTGGAATTCGGGCTGCGCTGAACCCGTCACTATTGCGATCAATCAACCACATGAATGAGCCTGCCTCAGCCAATCCAAAGCAATGCTTTCGCCAGCGCGCAGGATTGACAAGTTCAATCTGCTTGATCTCAACTTTTCGAAACGGAGGCATCGGAGATCTAAAATGCGCTCGATTGTGCTCGAATGTGCGGCGCTCTCATTGGCGGTTACCTGCTCCGGACCAGCTGAGGCACGCCGGCCGCAGTCGGCCAGGACGGTCCAGCTCATCGTCATGGATTCGACCAGATTGCCGACGCGTACGCCGGCAGACGGCAGCTTGGCGACCGAAGGTGACAGTCCTGAAACCTCGCACAACCCCATTGCGCCGGAGCCCACTCCCGAGGCCTTCCGGACCCACGACCTTAGTCGTCGCTGGGTCGAGTTCGAGATGGCCAACAGCTTCGCGTCTTCTACAACGCCGCCGCCGAGGGCCGCCGCCGACCAGGACCCGTTCGCCCGCGTCGGCACCGCCGATATCGGACCTTCCCAACAGCCGAATTACATACTGCCGCCGCCGCCGATCAACATCCCCCGCTGGATGCAGGGAGGACTCGCCTTCACTGCCGCGGCAACCAGATTCGTCCCGGGCTGTGCGGCGGGCGGCTATCGGCCCTCCGGGTTTCTCGGCCTAGAGGCCGAGGGTCGGCGGTTCGGTTATTACGGAATGATGAGCGCGATCGCCTGTGAGTATGGCATTCCAGTCGGCCTTTTCGACGCGCTGATCATTCGGGAAAGCCGATACAAAGCGGACGTTATCTCGGCAAAGAACGCGTTCGGGCTTACGCAGTTGATGCCCGATACCGCGGTCGGGCTTGGGGTCGATCGCTACGATGTCGAGCAGAACCTGCGTGGCGGCGCTCGCTATCTCCGCCAGCAGTTGGACAAGTTCGGCCAGGTTCACCTAGCGCTGGCGGCATACAATGCCGGTCCCGGCCGCGTGCGGAATGGCATGTTGCCGCGGATCGCCGAAACCCAATCCTACGTCGACAACGTGCTTTTGAACTGGCGCAGACTGGCCGGACTATCGAGGGTCGCGACGATCCAAACAGCCTCCGCCCCGGGGGCCCCGGCGCTGCCACAGACCTTCGGTCGGACGGCAACCGTCTCGTCATACTGAGGGGTGCAGCGACGCTCCCGGCTGACGCCCGACCTCCGCTACAGACCGAGGTTGGAAATCTGGGTGAGGTGCTCGCGCCGCGCCATTACCGCCGTCACCTCCTTTACCAGCTTCTCGATGACGGCCTGTCGCAATGGGCCGGCCCACTCCTTGCGGACCTCCGTTCCGTCCATACCTTCGATCTCGTCGAGGGCGGACACGAGCATTCCGGGAAGGCCTTTGAACAACTCGGTGAGCATCGCGAGCGACGTGGAGAAACGCTCGTCATGGAATAGGGCTTGGTCCTGGAACGTTTCAACCGCGATGATCGCCTGAACGATGTTGATGCCGAGAGAGTCGAGGATCTGCTGGAATTCGATTAGCGACATGGTCGCCCGCTTGCCCGGATCGCTGTGGAGCAGAAGCCCGAGCCGCGTCTTGCTGATGCCAGACTTGAGCGCCAGCTTGCGCTGACCGACGTTTTGTTCGGCCATCGCCTCCAGGATCAGCGGGATGAAGTCCCGGTGCCGGCTGTTAGTGGAACTACAGCCGTCCTCTTGGACCTCGATTCTGGCAAGGGATGACAAGCCGTTGCCCCTCTTCTGTCGTCATTCTCCAAACGAACCACAGACATGTTGAGTTAGCAAGCTCTTCAAACCCTTATCCAAGAGCAGCAAGGAGGGGCTGCAACTATCTTAGGGGGAAGACGTTCTCGCGGGCCACTTGATCGCTCGTTGCTGGTCTTGTGCCTTCCTCTACGGAGTCCAGCCCGAGCCGGTTAAGTATGCGGGTGGCCTTCTGCCCGACAACGTAGTGAAACAGCAGAACGGAGAGCGCATCGCCGATGCTGACATTTGAACCGAGCTTTTCGGAAAGGCGCTGCTTGACCTCTCCAAAGCTGTCGGCGCTGGTTTTCGTGATGCGAAGGTCGATCCGGATATTGCCGTCCGTTGGAATGGCCGCCAAATGCTCGAGGATCGTTTCGGCAGAGTGATCATCAATCTGAGTGTCGATGCTGATCGTGTCGTCGATCAGGTTTGCAAGCGTCTGGTAACGCTTCACCTCGTTGGACCGCAGACGAAGACTTTCCGTCGTCAGCAGGAACAGGTGCTCGGATATATCCAGCGTATAGCGGAGTGAGTCTCCCGTCATTGCGCCTCCACCAGACAATTCTTCATCCGATCGGCTGACGTCGCTTCCGGCAGGCCGGTCGGGTTCGCTCGGCGATCCACGATCCTGATGTACTAAAATAGTCCGATTTGGCGACAACTTCAATTATCCCGCAACTATCGAATCCTGGGGCAGCCTGCCCTAAACTGCAGGGCGCGGCGGCCCGATGCAAGGGGCGGCTCGCCCCGAAATCCGGGGAGGCGCGCCCCGTCATCCGGGGCGGGCGGTTTGAAGCGCCGAAAAAAACCATCGTCGAAACGCGTGATCCGGAAACTTGGTTGCCGACCGTCGTTCGGCGCGATCACCTTTCTCTTGGGCGCGGGATCAATCGCGTTCCGATTGAAGGGAAACTCTCATGCAGTCTGTCCTCAAGTACAGCGGTCGTGCGGAGCTGGCGGTCCTCGCCCTCATTGCACTCGCGCTCGCTCTGTTCATGTTTGCCGGTCCCGCGTTCGCCGGGGCCGACACGACCTTCGACACCGCGCTGACGAAGTTTACCGACTTCCTCGAGGGATCGGGCGGCAAGATCATCACTGTCCTGTCGCTCGCCGGCGGCATCGTCGCGCTCGCGTCGGGGCGCTTCTCGATGGGCCAGATCGCGATCCCCGTCGGCGTCGGCGTCGGCGCGGGCACCGGCATTCCGATCGTCACCTCCACCGTCACGGCGACGATCTGAAACGGCCGACGGTCGGTCGGAATAGCAGATCCGGCCGGCTTTTGGGGAGGGTGGTGCAATGGCCGCAGACAAGTACGTCATACCGTCTCATCTAGACGATCCCGAGCTAATCGGGCTGTGGACGCTAGATGAATTCCTGGCGATGGTGATCCCATTTGTCTGGGGAATCCTGTCTCAGCATATCCTTCTCGGCATGTTGCTCGCGGGCGGCGGTTGGTGGGGATTGAAGAAGGCTAAGGCAGGTCGGGCGGCTTCCTGGCTGCTTCACATGGCTTATTGGCATCTTCCGGCCGGGTTCACCGGCATGAAGGCCACACCACCCTCCTATCTTCGACTGATGGCAGGGTAAGATGGAGATCTCCCACACACACGCGCAGAGCCAGCGCGTCCTGCGGCAGCGGAACCTGCTGGTGGTGGTCGCATCAGCGCTTGGCGCTTTCACAGCAATCCTGCTTCTGATCACCGCGACCCGCGATCGGGAGGTGATCCTGCAGCCAGTGCTTGGCTCCGCGCTGACGGTAAGCAGTGCCGGCGCGTCGCGCGAATATCTGGAGCTCATCACGCGCGACACCGCCGTGCTTACGCTCGATCGCAGCCCCGCCAATCTCGAATATTGGATGAAGTCGGTTCTCGATATCACCGCGCCCAGTGCGCAGGGGAAGATCCGCGCCGACCTGATGAAGGTAGTGAATGAGCAGCGCGGCTCATCGATCGCGCAGTTTTTCACGATCCAGACGATGGAAATCGACCCGAAGAATCTGTGGTCCACGGTCACCGGCGACCTCCACACGATCGTCGGCAACAAGGTCGTGTCCAAGGAGCGACGGACCTTCCGCTTCGATTGGCAATATTCCGGACTGTCCCTGAAGCTCGTGGGCTTTGGAATGGTGACAACCGGCAAGGAAAAGGATCAATGATGTCGGTCTTTGCCTTCGGTAGCGCCGTAACCGGCGCAGCCTTCCTCAGCCGCTATTATTGCATCTTGAGCCGGGCGATCGGCGCCTCGCTGGTGGCTTTCGCCTTGCTGCTGATCGCTGAGCCTGCTTGGGCGGATCAGACCGTCATGGCGTCCGATGGTAGCCAAGTCGATTGCGCCGCCTCCGCCAAGGACCTGACGCGGATCAGCCTGGTCGAAGACGAGTTCGCTTCCGTCTCGAAGATCTCGACGGGCAATTCGCAGGATGATTTCTCCGTCGTCAACGAGCCCGTGCGCGGCGATATCTATTTGTCGGTGCCCGAGGGTTTCGGTCGCCAAGCGCTATCGTTCTTCGCGACCAGCAAGCGGGGTTACGTCTACAAATTCGTGTGCCGCATCGCCGGCGAACAGGCAGTCCAGGTGTTCATCTCGAACCCGGCGATTGCCAAGGACAAAGCGGGCGAGGCAGCGCCGCAGGTGGCGGAGGCGAGCCCGCAGGACGGTGCCGTCGAGCTCGTACAGGCGATGTACTCGAACCACGTTGTCGATGGGTACGAGATGCGCCAGCGTGCGCTCCGCCCGGTTTATGTCGGCAACCTCAAGGTCCAGATGATCGCGGAATATCGCGGCACCGAGCTCATCGGCCGCGTGCTGCGCATCGAGAATAAGAGCGCGGCACCGATCACCTTGACCGAGAGCACGGTGGCGCCAAGCAGTGCACTCGCCGTCTCCATCGCCGAGCCCAAGCTCGACCCAGGGAAGGTCACCACGGCCTATCTCGTCCTGCAAAACGGGAGGCAATGACATGGCCTTGGCCGATTTTCTCAAGCGCAAGCGCCCGCCGTTGGACGGCGCGGGCGAGGACGGGGTCTCCCCGGTCTCGAGCGATCTCACCGCGAACGAAAGCGTGCGCAAAAAGCAGCGGCTGCTGCTCGCCGGCGTCGCCGGGGTCGGACTAGTCGCTTCGTCATTCTGGATCTTCGGAGATGATGGCAGCGAGTCCGGGCCGACGGGGGATGAGGCTGCCAAGGTCGAAGTGTCGACCAAGGACATGGTCAACAAGAACCTCAATCAACAGGAGTGGATGGCGCTCTCCGAAAACCAGATGCAGTCGGTCGAAAACCAGCTGAAATCTGTCAACGGGCAGCAGCAGCGCGTGGACCAGCTCGCTCAGCAGATCGAACTTCTCAAGGGCCAGAACCAGGCAATGCAGGCCGATGGCGCGCGGGTGCTGTCGGCGTACCAGCAGGAAAACGATCAGCTCCGCCGCGAGGTGGCGACCAGCCGAGCAGCGCCGCCCCCACCGCCGGGTCCGGCCGCGATGTACGGGCCTGGGGGCACCCAGTCTTACCAGCGGCCCGACGCGGCGCCGGGCGCGCGAGCGCTTCCGATCAGCACCGGTGCGGAGGTCAAGATGGTCAGCTTCCAGACCGCTGACAGTGGGACCGCGACCCGGGTTGCCAAAGGAACCACCACCTATAGCGACAGCATCAATTATCTGCCGCCGAACAGTTTCGCGAGCGCCAAGGTCATCGTCGGCGTCGACGCGAGCGCCGGGGTTAACAGCCAGACCGATCCGCTGCCGGTGGTGCTTCGCGTCACCGGGCCGGCCCGATCGGTTTACCAGAATGGCCGACTGCTCACGACCAAGATCGAAGGCTGCCTGATCAACGGCGCGGCGCGCGGGGATCTCTCCAGCGAGAAGGTCTACGTCAAGCTCCAGAAGATGACCTGTCCGCAGCCGGGCGGCCGCTACGCTGTATCGGAGGTCAAGGGCTTCATCGCCTTCGGCGGAAAGACCGGTGTACGTGGCCGCGTGGTGAGCCGCGAAGGATCGCTCGCGATGCAGGCGTTCCTGGCTGGCCTGGTCAGTGGCGGCGGTAACGCACTCAACACCGCTTTTAATCAGCCGCTCGCCACCATCACAGACAATGGGGAAGGGGGCCTCAACCGGACCCCCAATTTCGGCAGTGTCGGCTTGCGCGCACTCGGTGGAGGCGCCGCCGAGTCCGGCAAGGACGTCTCGAAATATCTGATCGAGCGCGCCGAGCAATATCAGCCTGTGATCGAAATGCCGACCGGCATCGACGTTGAAATCGTCTTCCTGGAGGGTGTGTATGTCCGCAATTGAGAAATTGCGGGGGCTCGGTGCCCTCGCGCGTTCCGCTCCGGCGGCTATTGCCATTGGCGCGGTCGGCATCGCCAGCATCGCTCTGGCCGCCGATGTCGCACAGACCGATGAGACCCAGGTAACCGGGTTGCTGAAGACCCGCCTGCCGAAGACGCAACTCACCAAGGTAGACTGCAAGAAGGTCGATGGCTTGTGCGAGGTCACCGCCGGGGAGAACCTGTTCTACGTCAATCACGGCGCGCGCTATCTCATCATCGGCCGCGTTTACGACATGGAGACGCGCCAGGACCTCACCGCAGCGCGGCTCCTCGAGATCAACCCCGACATGCTGGTGGGCGGTGCCGCCAAGGCCAACGCCGCCGCGGCCGAGGCGCCGGATGAGGCTGCGCCAGAGGTGTCGGCAGCGAAGGGTGGCGTCGGCAGAACCACTTTGCCGGTGCGCCCAGTGGCGCTCAACCTGGCAAGCCTGCCCTCGGATGGCGCGATCGTCTGGGGCAATCGCGCGGCCAAGCAGACCGTCACTGTATTTACAGACTTCCGCTGCGGCTATTGCCGCGCCCTCACTAACGTCCTTCGCAGCATGGACGTGCGGGTCGTCGAACGTCCGATTTCGGTTCTCGGCAGCCGGGACATCGCTGACAGGGTCTATTGCTCGAAAAACCAGGAGCAGGCGTTGCACGCCGCCTATGCAGGCGAGCCGTTCAAGGCGCCGGGTTCGTGCGACACCAAGGGGCTCGATGCGAATGAGAAGTTCGCACAGAAGCATGGCCTAAGCGGAACGCCCGTCATCGTACGAAGCGACGGCGCGATGCTCGAGGGTTATCGGCCCAAGGAGTTCCTGGAAGCCTGGCTCAAGGGAGCCAAGTCGTGAGCGGCCGGTTTATGCGATCGGCGACAGCCCGGGCGATCATGGGCACTGCGGCGATGGCAGTGCTAAACGGCTGCGCCACCTTCGGCAGCAATGTGAAGGGCAGTTTCTCCTGCGTCGCGCCAGACGGCATCTGCGCGCCCTCGTCGTCGATCGACGATCGTGCGCTGGCCATGATCGCGGGAGAAAGTGGTGCAGGCGATATGTCGCCGGCCGGCCCCTACATGGAATCGAGGCCGAGGTCGCAGGCGGCGCGCACGGCCGCTGCGGGTCAGCGCCTGCCGATCGGTCAGCCGGACCCGCGGCGCACCCAGGAGCGCGTGCTCCGGATCGTGTTCCAGCCCTATATCGATGGGCAGGGCCGGCTGCACGAGGCAAGCGCCATCCACGCCGTCGTCCAGACCGGCGAGTGGCAACAGCAGGCACTGATGTCTGCAAGCGTCATCCCCGATCGTAATGCCAGGGCGATAGTGCCCGCCCCGGAATCACTTGCCGAAGTCGTCGATCGTGCCGATCCGGCAATTGCCGATGTGGCGGCTATCGATCCTGACCTGCCAGATCCCGCCGCGATCGCAGCTGCCCGCGCGCGCGCGGCTGATCCGGTGGGAGCGATCAAATCCGAGGTTGCGGCCCGTCTAGCCCCCAAGACGGGTCGCACGCCCGCACCGCAGGCGCCCGCGGTCCAGTCGAGAACGACGGCGCGCAGCGTCGAGGGTGCACCGGCCACGCCTTCCGCCGCGAGTGGCAAGGACCCCGGTCCGCGTCCAAACGCCGCCACCGTTGTCGCCACACCTCAGCCCAAGATCACGGCCGGGCAGGAGGCTGCGGCCAGTGTGAAAGCGAGTCCCGCATATCGGGCAGGCGCGACCCGGGCGGAGGAGGGCGGGCGCGCTGCCGCCGCGACGGCCGCGCTCCCCGATGCGAAGTCCGCCGTCGAACCGACCGTACGAGCGGCCGGTTTCCCTGCCGCCGTGCCGGAGGACAACTGACATGGCGAAGGCATTTTTCGACGATCTGCTAGCTGGCGTGTTCGGCGACAGTAAGAGGCCGGACACGCAGCGGCCGGACCTGGCGGTCCCGATGCTTGCCCACTGGCTTCCCTACCGCAGCTACGACCCGAAGACCGGCATCTTCTATAACAGCGCGTCGCGCGGCTTCGTCATCGAAGCGGCGCCGCTGGTCGGGGCGGATGAGCGCACGGGTGAAATCTTAGCGCAGTTCCTCTCGGAAGGGATACCAGCACCCGGCTGCCTCCAGTTCCACCAGTGGATGTCGCCGCGCATCGGTGAGCGTCTGTCGAAATGGTATCTGCCCCGCTACTCGGCACGCGGCGTCTACGAACGCATGGCGAAGCACCGCGTCGATTTTCTAACGGACGGTGTGTGGGAGTCGCTTTCGGCCGACGCGCCATTCTGTCTGCGCAATCACCGCGTCGGCATCTCCTATTCGACCCCGGAATCCTCGAGCGTGTCGATCGAGCAGATCGTCTCGGTGATGGAGTCGCTGATTTCCTCGCTGGCGTCGATCAACGTCGCTGCCCGCAAGATGGACCCGGTCGCGCTGATCGGCTGGATCGACGACATCACCTCACCAACGACGGCGGCGGGTGATGACGCCGTCAGTTATAACCCACTCGACCCGATCGCCGACCAGGCCATTCGCCGCGACATCGAGCTCCAGGTCGAGCCCGACCGGATGCTGCTGCGCACCGAGCGTTTCCGGCCGACCGGCAAGACGGTCAAAGGCGCGCCGGAGATTGGCGAGATTTACCCCGACGTGTTCGACGTCCGGTCGTTCTCGGTGCGCAACCTGCCGACGCGCTGGGCGCCCTGGGACATGGCGCGCCTGATCGGCGACATGTTCACCGACAAGCTGCGCATGCCGTGTCCGGTGGCGACCAACCTCTGCATCGATTTCCCCGACGCCCAGGCCTCGACCAACAAGGCCAGCTACAAATTCATGCGGACGACGAGCCTCGCGGATTCCAAGTCATCCAAGTTTCTGCCGCAGCTGCGGGATCAGTCCCAGGAATGGCGCTACGTCAATGAGGAGATCCGGCAGGGCCGAAAGCTCGTCCGCGTATTCTTCAGCGCCACCGCCTTCTCGCCCAAGGGCAAGGGCGACAGCAACGAACGCGTGCTCAAATCGGTCTACCGGGCCGCGGGCTGGGACCTGCTCGACGATCGTTACCTGCAGGTCATGGGTCTGCTGTGCGCGATGCCGATGACGATGGCCAATGGCCTCTCGAAGGATCTCGAGCGCATGAAGCGGATGCGTACGCTGCTCACCACGACGGCGGCGAACCTGGCGCCGTTGCAGGGCGAGTATCTTGGCGGATCAGTGCCGCACCTTCTCCTGATCGGGCGGCGGGGCCAGCCCTTCTTCTGGAGCCCTTTCGAAAACGCCGCGGGCAATCACAATGTCGCGGTGTTCGGCAAATCCGGTTCGGGCAAGTCGGTGGCGCTCCAGGAATTGTGCGGCTCGCTCTGCGGCGCGGGCGCGAAGGTCGTGGTGATCGACGATGGCCGCTCCTTCGAACATTCGGCCAAACTTCAGGGGGGCGCTTTTGTCGAGTTCACGATGAGCTCGGGCTTCTGTCTCAACCCCTTTTCGATGATCGACCAGGCCCAAGCTGCCGAAGACGAGGATTATCTCCTCGACTGCATGGCCATGCTGAAGGCGATCATCAACCAGATGGCACGGCATATCAATGTGCTCGACGACACCGAGCGCGGCTTGATCGACGGCGCGGTCAACCAGGTGTGGGCCCAGCATGGCAGCCGCGGCTCGATCGACCTTGTTATCGAGGCGCTCGACGCCACCGGCAATGGGATCGCCTCCAACCTGGGGATCGCGATGCGGCCATTCTCGTCCGCCGGCACTTACGGCCGCTTTTTCCAGGGCGAGGTGTCGTTTGAGCTGAAGGCCCAGCTCACCGTATTCGAGCTGTCCGACCTCTCGGCGCGCGAAGAGCTGCGCGGCGTCGTTCTCACCGCGATTATGTTCATGTCGCAGCAGATGATGCGCAAACTCGATCGCTCGATCCCCAAGGCGCTGCTGCTCGATGAGGCGTGGCAGATGTTGCGCGGCGGCGCGATGGCCGACTTCATCGAGACCTATGCGCGCACCTGCCGGAAATACGGGGCGTCGCTAGTGACCGCAACCCAGTCGCTCAACGACTATTACAAGTCGGCCGGCTCGATCGCGGCGCTGGAAAACTCCGACTGGTTCGTGATCCTGCAGCAGAAGCCGGAGACGATCGCGGACTTCAAGAAACACGACCGTTTCGAGATGGACGATTATACCGACGCCCTCCTGCGCTCGCTCAAGCGCAACGGCTTCGAATATTCGGACATCATGATCAAAGGCCCGGACACGCTCGCTGTCGGGCGCCTGGTGCTCGATCCCTACTCGGCAGCTTTGTTCTCCTCCAGCCCAAAGACCTTCGCGGCAATCGACGCGCTGATCGCCGAAGGCATGAGCATGGATGAAGCGATCGAGCGGATCGCCTTCCCCAACAATCCGGAAAAATGGGTCAGCAATCTCGCCCCGGTGGACGAGATCGCGATCGCTGCGGAGTAGCAAAATGGCAACCAACATCAGCAAGCCGGGAAGGGTCGGTACGGGCGGGGCGAGGCGATCGGAATGGCGTTCAATCGCCAATTTTACGCTGCACGGTCTGGGCTTCGTCGGCTCGACACTCCTGATGACCTGGGGGTTGTTCTTCCTCTTCTTCCTCGCCCTTGGCGGCTTTTCGTTCGACGGCTTCATCCATCAACTCAACAATCTGACCAGTCGCTACGTCGTGGCGGACGCGGCGCGCACCGGCGCATTCCTCAACATGTTCGCCATCGCCCACATGATCCTGTCCGCTGCGATCATCACTTTCCGCCGCGACAGGATCCTCCCCGAGCGCAAATCCGAAGGAGAGCGTCATCATGGCTGAACAGCCCGAACTCGATCTTCCGCCGGTTCCGGCGCCCATGCCACGCGACATGACCGCCGTGCGCAAAGCAGGGTTCGGTGGATTTAGCCGGCAGCAGATTCTGATCGGAGTGTTGGTCCTGGCTCTGACCATCTGGGCGATGTGGGTCACGCGGGCCCTGACAGTTCCCAGGGAAGAACATATCGTTTCGGCTCGCCTGTCTGCGTTGGTCGGCGACTATGTCGAGGCGCAGCGCTTCTCGGGCTCGCCCCCTGAGCGTGTGCAGGCCGAGATGCGGGCGTTCATGGCGTCGCTCGACAAGGAGCTCCAAAGGCGCAGCGCCTCCGGTCAGGTCGTGCTGGTCGGCGAAGCGGTCCTGACCAAGAACGTGCCGGACATCACCGACAGCCTGAAAACGGCAGTGTTCGCGGCGGGCGTGCCCGTCCCCAAGCGCGCGTCCGTCGAGGAACTCCAGCGCCTGCAGGAGCTGTCGAGCGCGCAGGCCGCGATTGCCGCTCGCCAGCCGCAGCCTTCCTCACCGCAGGGGCCGATCGACCCCATGGGGGCCGCCTCCGCCCTCCCGCTGCAGCCGGAGGGGCCAGCTGGCGTGCCGTCGCAGCGGACTGCTCCGATGGGGCCTGGCGCGTCGGTCGCAACCTTTGGAGGACCCGATGGCAACGGTCGTCAGTGAGCAAGGCCTTGAGCGCTGGCGTCCGCGCAAGCGGCTGTGGCTCCTTCTTGGGGTCACTATTATCGGGTCCGTCGGGTTCGGGGCGATTGCAAGCTGGCGCGACAGCCATGTGTTGCTGATCAACGCATCAGATTCGCTTCCCAATTGGGCGTTCCTGATCCGTCGTCATCAGCTTCCCGCTCGCGGTGACTATGTCTTCTTCGATCCACCGCGCAGCGCGCTGCTGCGCCGCCACTTCGGGGCAAAACCCCAGATGTTCGGCAAAATCGTCTACGGCATGCCCGGCGACCGGGTGGCGCATGACGGCTCGGCCGTTAGGATCAACGGTGCGCCAGTCGGCCGGCTAAAGCCACGGACCAGAACGGGCGAGCCACTGACGCCGGGGGCGGTCGGAGCTATCCCTGCCGGTTGCTATTATGCCGGGTCTCCGCACCCGGACAGTTTCGACAGCCGCTATGCCGAGATCGGATTTGTCTGCGGTCGCCAGCTTATCGGCGTCGGGGAGCCGGTGTTATGAAGCGGATCCTCGCCGGGACCGCGGGCGGCCTGCTTCTGGGAGTCGCCGTTTTCGTCGCCGGTCCGATGCGGACGGAAGCCCGCGACTATGGCCAGACGGGTCAGGCGTTCCCGGTCATCGAGCCTGACCTGCTTTCCACGATCGAGGCTCGGCTCAAGCGCGCCGAAGCGAGCGGTGAACTCGCGCGCACCAACGAGATGTTCGCCAAGCGTGTGGAGGCGAAGGTTCGCCGTCCGACGCCCGTGGCCGGCATCACGCCTGCAATCGCCGCGCGAGAGTGGGACTATGATCCCGCTGTCCGGCTCGAGCGCGATATTAACGACCATAAAGGCAATCTGATTGCGTCTGCGGGGCAGACCATCAACCCGCTCGACTTCGTTGCGGTTAAGCAGGCGCTCGTATTTATTGACGGCGACGATGCCGGCCAGATGGCCTGGGCGACCAGTCGTTTCACTGACCTCAACGCCAAGATCATCTTCGTCAGCGGGTCGCCGCTTGAGGAGATGACGAACCGGAAGCGACGCTTCTACTTCGATCAGGAGGGCAAACTGACCTCCCGGTTCGGCATCGAACATACGCCGGCGGTGGTTCGCCAGACCGGCCGGGTCATGCGGGTGACCGAGCAGGTGCTGCGTCCGGGAAAGGCAAGCTGATGCCCCTCTGGCTCGACTTGCTGCGCACGCCGATGGCAGCGCCCGAGACACCGTCGCTTCGCCGGCTGCGGCTGACCTGGCAGGTCTTGTGCCTGTCATCCGCGCTGGTGGTGGGGCTGTTTACGCCGTTCCATCGTGCAGTCGGCCGCCTCGCGCCGCTGGCGGCAGCGATGCTCCTCTTCATAACGGTCACCTGGACGGCGTTCTACCTCGTTCGGAAACACCGCGCGGACACCGCCTTTCTCGACGCCGGAGGGAGCGCCTAGTGATGCGTACGCTGCGATACTCATTCGGGGGCCTGCTGATCCTGGTATTGGCCTTTGCCCTCTCGCCAAAAGCCGAGGCGGCGCCGACATGCCATGGCAAGTTCGTCAATCCGATTACGGACGTCTGCTGGTCGTGCCTGTTTCCACTCTCGGTCGGGGGCCTGAAGATTTGGCCGAGCAACCGGCCGGACCCCAGCAATCCTCCGTCGCCGATCTGCGCCTGCGCCGACCCGCTGCCACGCATCGGCATTTCGGTCGGGTTCTGGGAGCCGGCGCGCCTTGCCGACGTGACGATGAAGCCGTGGTGCTTCCCCAATCTCGGCGGCATCCGGATCGCGCCGGGCTTCGATATCGGTCAGGGCTACCTGGCCGGCCCGTCGATGGTCGGCGGCCGCTCGCAAAGCACCGCCAAGTGGCATGTCCACTGGTACGTCTACCCACTGCTTTACTGGATGGAGATCCTGACGGACTTTGTCTGCTTTGAGCAGGCGTCGTTCGACATCGCCTATATGACCGAGGTCGATCCGCTTTGGCAGGATGACTCGCTCGCCGCGTTGATCAATCCAGAAGCGATCGTCTTTGCCAATCCGATCGCGCAGGCGGCCTGCGCGGGCGATTGCATCGCCAGCACCGTAGGCCTGCCGCTCGATCCGCTCTTCTGGTGCGCGGGCTGCCAAGGCCCGATGTATCCGCTCAACGGCAACATCCCGGCATCGATTGGGCATGTCCAATCCTCGCGGCTCGCGCTGTCGCGCTTCGCGTTCAAGATGCATCGCGAGGCGCTCGCCTGGGGCACGATGGGATCTGCGGGGCTCTGCAAGAAGTACCTCATGCCGATCATGCGGAAGCAGCAATACCGCTTCCAGATGGTCAATCCGATCCCGACTGTGAGTGGCCGCTTTGCCTGCTCCGCGATCGGGGCCTCCACCATGCCGCCCGACGCGGGGCGTGCCTATCCCGCCGGCGGCGAGGACATGGGCTACCTCGTCTGGCGCAAGCGCAACTGCTGCGTGCTCTAGGGGATTTGCGATGCGCCTTCTCACCATGGGCATCCTGGCCCTTGTCGGAACGGCCACTATCTCGGCGGTCCTCGCGCAGACCGTCGACGGCGTCGATGTCCAGGCCGTAAAAAAACGCGCGGCCGATCTCGCGGCCGATGCGCAGGCGTTTGTCGAGCAGGTGAAGGATCGCGGCGACCAATTCCGCCAAGAGGCGGTGACCATCCGCGAAGCCGGCACCGAAAATATGCGACGCGTTGCCTCGACCGACCTTCCCAAGGGTCCCGCGGGCGCCGTGGATTTCGACGAGATCGTGCAGGGGGCGGCGAAAAACGTCAGCGGGCGGAGCGGGGAAGCGCCGCAGTTCATCGCCTTTGCCAGCCTGTCGATGCCCGATGCCGCGCTCAAGCAGATGGTCCGCGATACGGCCAGCGCTGGCGGGGTGGTCGTGTTTCGAGGCTTCCCCAATAATTCGGCAAAGGAGTTTGTCGCGCGGATCAGCAAGGTGGTCGAACAGGGTCAGTTCGCCAGCATCGGCATCGATCCGCGGCTTTTCCGCGCCTTCGATGTTCAGGCGGTGCCGACCTATGTGACCGTTTCTTCGGATTTCGATCTGTGCGCTGGCTTCTCGTGCACAACGAAGCTGCCGCCCTTTGATCGCATGGTTGGCAACGTGACCGTCGACTATGCGCTCTCCACCTTCGCCGGCGGGAACGGTCCAGGTGCACGGGTGGCAGGTGTTGCGCTTTCGAACATGAAGCGCGCGCGCCCGTGATCGCGCGCCGTTTCATCTCTGGCCTGTGCGCCGTGCTGATCGTCGCCGAACCAGTGGCGGCGCAGCAGATGACCATCGAGCAAGCGCGCGCCGAGGGCAAGGCGATGGCGCAGGACAAGCGCAACGACAGCTCGTTGGTGCCGTCGAGCGACGCCCAGGCGCAGGCGGTGCCAGGGTACACGGGGCCCAGCCAGCCTCAGACCACCTATTTCGACGATCCTGACAAGCTGGTCGCCGATGCGCAGGCCATGAAATCCACCGATCAGAGCTACCGCGTGGCGACCGACGCGGATCGGACGCGCCCCACCTTCACCAACGCCGAAATTTTGGCGACGACCAACCGCGCGACGACGGTTGAGAACGATCCGACCGCCTATCTCGACGGGCAGAATATCTCCTCGGGATCCGGAACCTGCACGCCGCTGCCCCCGGGCAGCGGGACGGAAGGCTATTACGAGGCAAGCTGCAACAGCGGGACCAAGGTCGATGAGAGCACGGCAGTCTGCAGGACGCCCCTGATTGTCGACGTCACGCCTGGCACGACGAAATATATCTACACCTGCGAGAACTGGTCGAGGTCGGCCGCGCAAGGCGGTGACAATCGAAACCAGCGCTGCGTCCCTGCCTTCAACGCGCCGGTCCAGGCCGGTGTGTGCCGTGAGCGTTCACGGGAGACGGTGCGCTATGATGTCTGCCGCCAGGGCAATCCGCGCTTCTGCACCGAGCCCGACGTCGAAGAGGGTGAGGTCATCACCTATGAATGCGACAGCGCCGCCGTCGCCAGGCCCTACAGCGAGGAGACGGTCGGGCAGCTCGTCAACGAGCGCCGCGACGAGAGCATGTGCAACGCGGCGACCGCCGCGCAAACCTGCGAACTTGCCTCTGAGACCTGTGTGGACCCGGAGCCCACCACCCGGACGATAAATGGCGTCGCTGTAACCCGCGCGTGCTGGAACTGGGAGCGTAGCTATAGCTGCCACCAGTTCAGTCAGGCCAATGACTGCTCGGATCTCGAGAACAACCGGCAGTGCAGCTATCTGCGCGACGAATGCCTCGATGATCCGCAGAGCGGACCGTGCAAGGTTTCCGAGAAGATATACAAATGCCCGACCCCGAGCAGCACCGCGCCGGGCGATCAGCAGTATATCTGCGGGAACGACGTCTACTGCATCAACGGAGACTGCGAACCGATCGTCCGTGAAGCCTCAACAGAGTTCAGGGACGCACTGGTTGGGCTCCATGCGTTGGATCAGGCGGGCAAGGAGTTCAACGAAGCTGATCTCAGGGTTTTCAGCGGCAAGCGCGAGACCTGCCACAAGCCGGTCTTCGGCCTAATAAATTGTTGCGCTGGCAAGGTCTCCGGTGCGGTGCCCGTGGCGGCCGGCGCTGCGGCACTGGCCGGTGGCCCAGCCGCCATAGCTGCCTTCGCAACCCCATTTCTCGTGCTGTTCGCCTGCTCCCAGGACGAGATGAAGCTCGATATCAGGGACCGGATGGGCTTCTGCCACAATGTCGGCACCTACTGCTCTTCGAGCTTCCTCGGGATCTGCAAGACCAAGCGGACTGCCTTTTGTTGTTTCGAGAGCAAGCTGTCGCGGGTCCTTCAGGAGCAGGGTCGCGTGCAGCTGAACAAGCCGTGGGCCAGCGCCAAGAAGGAGCAGTGCCAAGGCTTCACAATCGATGAGTTCGCGTCACTCGACCTGTCCGTGATGGATTTCACCGAGGTTTATGCTGACTTCATGGACGCAGCGAAGCTGCCCGACGAGGTCCAGACGATGTCCGACATCCAGGACAAGATTCAGGCTTATTATGATCTCCACGGCAAGTAATCTTCTTGGCTCAGGCGACGGTCCCCCATGCGATTGGGCGATGACGGTCTTCGAGTTGGCGATCTTCCTCGCCACCTATCGCGCGATAAAGCCTATCGGCACCGATGTCTTGGCCGAGCGACTGGGCGGTTGGTTCGAATGCCGTGTAGCGCCCGATGAAGTGAAGGCCGCCACGGCCAACATGGTCAACCGAGGCTGGTTAAGCGCGGTCGGCGGCGGCCTGTCGGCGGCTGAGGAGGGCCGCCGTGTCACCGGTGCCTTGATGAACGGTGTCATCCGGATGCTCGACCAGGGCACGCGCCTGATCGACGTCGCGCTGATGATGTCAGTGCTTAGGCTAACGAAAGGGGAGCTGGACAATGGTCCTCTTTGAAGCGTCCACCATCCTGGCGCTCCTGTTGCTCCAGACGGTCCCGGCGCCACCTGCCACCCCAGCGAGCCCCGGCTGCGCCCGGTCGCGCGTCCCAAATGGGTTCGACTGCTGTCTGCACCTAACGTTCAGATCGAGCGCTAACCCCTCCCTCCTCACCCAACCTCCCTCCGCGCAACCTCAAGTCGATGACGAAAGGACGATAGAAGATGACCCGAAACGCTAGGCTTTCGATGCTTCTGCTGGCCCTGTCACCGCTCGGGGCAGCCGCGCCCGCCCGTGCTCAGGAGACGACTGCTGCCCGAGACGCGATTGAGCAGGACCTGCCGGACGAGTTCTATTGCGGCGAGCGCAAGCTCGGGCAGTGGTTCTATTGTACTCGTCCGAAGCCCCCTGGAAGCACTGCGAACGCGGCACCTGCGCCGGAGACGAGCGCTGCCCAGCGGGTGGCCGCGATCACCAAGCAGCTGGACGAGCTGAAAGCGCGCGCGATCCTCGAACCGACCGAGGCGAACGTCATCGCCTATGTGCGGTTCCAGCGCGAACAGCTCGACCGGGCATCGACCTTTTCCGACACCTGGCAACGCGCCCTCTGGCAGAACCCGGACCTCGACTACACGCTGCAGCGGCCGGTCTCTACGGTCGGCAAGCGCCTGTGGCTCGACAACCGCAAGGCGGATCGCGACGCGGTGCTTACGAGCCTCGGGCAGCGCTACGGGCTGTTCTACTTCTATGCGCAAAGCTGTGGCGCCTGCGAGGTGTTCGCGCCGATCCTGCGCTCGGTGACCGATAGTCACCGCATGTCGGTGATGGCGGTGTCGATGGATGGCGGACCTAGTCGCGACTTCCCGAACTATGTCGTCGATTCCGGCCAGCGCTCCCGGATGGGAGTCCCGGGCAACGAGACGCCGGCACTCGTTCTTTTCGACACCCAGACCAAGCGGACGATCCCCGTCGGATATGGCGTGCTCAGCGCCGACGAGATCATGGATCGGATCTTCATGCTGACCAACACCAAGGTGGGGAGCGACTACTGATGGGACCGCAAGCAGGGAGGGGGAGGGTTCGCGCTTTCCGCCGCAGAGCCGCAGCGTGGCTTGGGCTGATCGCCGCCTCGCATTTCGCGCTGGTCGGCGTCGCCCACGCCGACGTCGCGGGCCAAATGAACAGCTTCTTCAACGATGCAGGGGGCGCCGCGAATGTCACGGGCCCGACCGCGTTCCAGGGTCAGTCGGCCGGCTATTACTCACTCGGCAATGTGTGGACCCGCTTCCCGCAGAAGAGCGTCTCGCCTTTCAATCTGCAGCTCCCAAGCGCCCGCGCCGGTTGCGGCGGCATCGACCTTTTCAGCGGCAGCTTTTCGTTCATCAACGCGTCGGAAATCGTCGCGATGCTGAAGGCGACCGCCAACAACGCGCTCGGTTTCGCTTTCAAGCTGGCGATCGATTCCGTCTCGCCTGAGATTGGGAAGGTGATGGATGAGTTCAGCCAGAAGGCGCAGCTCCTCAACCAGATGAACATCTCGAGCTGCGAAACCGCGCAGGCCTTGGTCGGCGGTATCTGGCCGCAAATGGAAACGACACGCTCCACGATCTGCGAAGCCGTCGGCAACAGCCAGGGCGTCTTCTCGGACTGGGCGGCATCGCGCCAGGGCTGCAACAATGGCAACAAGCGCGATGCCACGATCGCCGGCAACACCGATGGCAACATGAAGGACCAGCTCGTCGGCGAGCCGCATAATTACACCTGGGAGGCGCTCAAGAAGTCCGCGAAGTTCGGCGCCTTCGATCAGTCGTTCTCCGAGTATGTCATGACGTTGGTGGGTACCGTGGTGACGACGCCCTCGACCGACCCAACAGTGGGCGGGAAGGTCGTCATGTTCGGCCCGGCCGAGGAGGCGGTCGTGACCGCGCTGCTGGATGGGACGGCGGATGCGCCGGCCGTAAAGATGCTCAAGTGCAACGACGCGGACTGTTACGATGTCGGGGAGCAGACCCTGACCGTGCCGGCATCGGCTGCGTTGCGGCCGCGCATAGCTGGCATGATCAAGACGATGAGTGGCAAGATCCGAACGGACACGGCGCTCGATGCGGCCGAGAAGCAGCTTCTCAACATCGCCACGGTGCCCATCTACAAGATCCTCGCGGTACAGGCCTATGCGCATTACGCGCTGACCGACGGCGAGATCGAGACCCTGTCCGAGATCGTGGCGGTGGACCTGCTGGCGGCCATGTTGGACAACATGCTCGATCGCGTCGAGCAAGCCCAGACGCACTACCAGACGTTCGATCAGGCGACGGCGACGCAGTGGAAGCAGCAGATCGCTGCAACCCGGCAGAAATTCTCGCAGCGCGACGTCAAGCTCAACAACAAGCTGCAGGTGACGATGCAGATCATCAACCGCAGCATCATGCTCGAGTCCACGCTGCAGAATTCGATGACGCCCGGCATGTCGTCGGCGCTCAACTTTTCGCGCGGGTTGAACGCGCAGGGGCTCATGTAAGACGGGGTAGGGGGCTTAGGCGATGTTGGAGGTCTTCACGGTCGGCGGCGGCGAGTACCTCGTCAATACCTTCAATGCCGTCGCAGCCTGGTCTGGGGGAGGGGGCTATCGATCACTCATCCGCGTCGTGATGGTGATGGGTCTGATCTACTCCCTTCTTGTGGTCGCCTTCACCCTCAATTTCCGCGTCTGGATGAACTGGTTCCTGCAGTCGACGCTGATCTACCTGTGCCTCATGGTCCCGACGATCGACGTCAAGGTGACCGATCGGATCAACCCGTCGTTGGCTCCGGCGACGGTTGCGAACGTCCCGCTCGGGCTCGGCGTTCTCGCCAGCTTCACCACCCAGATCGGCGATTGGCTGACGCGCACCGCCGAAACCGTCTTCGTCATGCCGGCCGAGCTCAACTACACGACGAACGGCATGGTCTATGGTGCACGCTTGTTCGACGCGACACGCAATTTTGTCATTCGCGATGCCGAGTTTTCGACCAACCTGGAAGATCACTTCAAGAAGTGCCTTTTCGGCGATGTGATGCTTTATCAGAAATCGCTCACGACGCTGGCCCAATCGAAGGATCTGTGGACAGACATTGGACCTGGATCGGAAGCGCGCTCGCAGGAGTGGCTTGAGCGCCAGGGCGACGGGACGGTCAGCAGCGCGATCGTCACCTGCAGGCAAGCCTATCAGATGCTCGATGCCCAATGGGCACCGATGATCGAGGCCAACACGCCGCTCTGGGGCAAAGAGCTCTACCCCAAGCTCAGCAACACGCTGGCAGCCGACAAGCTCAAACACGATCTGCCGATCGCAAATCAGGCCTTCACAGGATCGGCGAGCGGCTACACGGATTCGATGCGCCAGAACACGGCGATCAACGCCTTCATGCAGGCTCGCAACAGCATGGCGGGGGGTTCGGGCGCGGCGACGATCGACACCTTTGCGCAGACGCGCGCCGATATTCAGGCTCGCAACACGTACAATTCGATCGCGCAGCAGGCGATGGCATGGGTGCCGATCCTCAACATCGTGTTGACCGTCGTCTTCTTCGCGATGTTCCCGGTGATCTTCCCCTTGTTCCTGATGCCACAGACCGGTCTCGGCTCGCTCAAGGGCTATGCGATGGGGTTTTTCTATCTCGCCGCGTGGGGACCGCTTTACGTGATCCTCCATATGATCTGCATGACGCGCGCGGAGGCTGCCGCGAACGGAGTGGCCAGTGGCGGCGTGACGCTCGGCACCTATGCCGGGATCGCAGCCGTCAATGGCGAGACGGCGACGATCGCGGGCTTCATGTTGATGAGCATCCCGTTTCTGGCAGCCGGTTTGGCGCGCGGTGCGATGTCGATCGCCGGTCAGGCGACCTCGATGCTGGCACCGGCTCAGAACGCAGCCGAGGCCGCAGCGCTCGAGCAGACCACCGGCAATTATTCCTATGGAAACGTGAGCTGGGCCAATGCGACGTCCAACATGCGGCAGAGTAACCAGTGGACCACTGCCGCAAGCTATATGGATGGCGCTCCGAGCATTGGCTGGCGACAGGACAATGGCGCCGTCGTCTCTGGGTTCGGGAATGGCCAGGACGTAATCGACACGGGAGGCGCTATATCGCGTCTCGGCTTCACGCCGACGATGAATACGGGCACTGTTTCAGAATGGCGCGAGATGGCGAGCCAGGCACATCGCCAAGCACAGTCGTTCGAAAATACAGCACAGGAGATCCTCACCAGCACGCACACGAACCGTAGCGCGTTTGGAACATCGACCGAGCGCAGCTCAGGCTTCGATTCTAGCAGCGGTACGGCTGCCAACACCTCGATTGAGCAGAACGATCGGCGATCATCATCGAGCAGCCAGGGCATTGATGATCGCTCGTCGACCGGGCAGAGCTTGAGCGTAACAAATGGGCACGATAGGTCGGCGCAAACATTCGACACCGTGACCGGGGGAATTTCCGCCGGCCTCGGTGGGGGCGGATCCGGAGGTGGCGGTCGGGCTGGCGCTCCCGGGACCGTCGCGAGGCTACTCGGCCGGCTCCCAGGAGTCAGTGGGAGCGTGCAGAAAAGTGGGCAGCAGCAGGACTCGCTCCGGCACGGAACCTCGGACAGTCGTTCGAGCGATAGCTCCAACACGCAGTCGAGCAGCATCCGTGACGAGCACGGCGTGTCCTCGTCCGCTTCCACGTCGGATGGCACATACGCACGCTCTGGCGAGTTCAGCCGGGCTTCAACGTCCTCGTCATCGTCCCAGGGCATCGAGGATTCTCTGGCCCGCGCGAAGTCCTACTCTGAGGCGGCACGTAAGATGGAGGAGCTGTCGCAATCGCTCTCCAGGGATGCAAGCTATGCGGAGACGCACGGCATGCAGCTCAGCGAAAACATGAGCCAGGATCTCTCGCAATGGTATCGGGCGCAGCAAGCCCTGCATCCGAACATGGATGTGCCAGAGCTCTGGTCGACTGTCCTGTCAGATCATCAGCGGGAGGTGCGCGCAGCGATGATCTCGCAGTGGGCGCAGGCGAAGCGCGACGATATCCGCCAGGAGATCAGCGCGAACCTCCGGGAGCCCGACCTAGTCGATGTCAGTCGCACCAGCGTTGGCGGGGAAGGTGATGTGCGAGCGGCATATCGGCCTCACGGGATCGACGCCATTCATGGCGACCGAGGAAAGGGCGACCCAGGGGCGGCTGCAGCAATCATTGCCGGCGGAAGAGTGGCGATCAGCGAGGATAAGGCAGTCGCTGAAGCCGGACGAGCAAGCCGCATTCAAGGCTCGGTCGACGTCCAGCAAGAGGTCGGCGAGTCCCATAACAAGGGCTTTTTCCTGGATCCGAAGTTGCGGGAATGATCTGTATCAGATCAGCAGGAAATAGGCGGCCGCCCCGAACGCTATAGCATAGGCGATCGCGTAACCGATCAAACCCGCGCGTGTGGGATTTCCAGCGGAGTCGGTCGAAAGCTCGATCGGAATCGGTTCGTCATCGACGTACTGGACGATTGGACCGCCGGGATTTGTCTGCGTGGAAGCGAACAGAGTGTAATCTAACCGGCTCATGTCGATCTCCGAACCTCCCTCAAGTACCAGATTATTGCGCTGGGCTCAAGTAGATCAGCCTCTTGAAGGCGCCTTTTGCAGCCATGCCGCTCATCCGGCTTGTCCGAAATATGCCTACACGCTTCGGACATCGAAACTTGCCATTGTCCGAAATATGCCTACACGCTTCGGACATCGAAACTTGCCATTGTCCGAAATCTGTATACACGCTTCGGACATGGCATCCGCTCCCGACCTCAAGGCCGCGATTTTAACGCGCATCAAGCAAGCGCCCGCTCGATCGGTCTGGACACCGAGCGACTTCCTTGACCTCGGCAATCGCGACGCCGTGGACAAGACGCTCCAGCGCCTCGTCGGGTCCGACCAGCTGCGACGAATTGATCGCGGCCTGTACGATCAGCCGACCAGCAATCGACTGACTGGACAGCTCAACGCGCCCGATCCCCGAGGCGTTATCGACGCGATCGCACGCCGAGACCAGATCAGGGTGCTGGTCGACGGACTGACTGCCGCCAACGATCTCGGTCTGACGAATGCCGTGCCCGCCAAGATTGTCGTGCATGCCGACGCGCGTCTGAAACCGATCCGGCTGGGAAAGCTCGAGATCACGTTTAAGCCGACGGCGGCGAGCAAATTATATTGGGCGGGGCGCCCGGCGATGCGGTTGATCCAGGCATTGCACTGGCTGCGGGATACCGACACCGCAGATACCCGTGGCGATCTCGTCGACAAGCTCAATGTTCTGGTCAACCATGGGTCCCAAGCCCAAGCGATCCGACGCGACCTGATCGAAGGATTGCCGACGCTGCCCTCCTGGATGCAGGACCTGCTCCGGCCCCTGTTGGTGCCGGAGGCAAGCAACGCATGAACCCGGCTTATGACGAGATCCTAAGAGCTGACGACGAGACCCGCGCGGGCCTGTTCAACACCACCGCCCAGCGGATCGGCACAACAGCACAGAACGTCGAGAAGGATTTCTGGGTCTGCTGGACACTCGACGCCCTATTCAACGGCCCTCCGGATGGGCCGCGCCTGCTCTTCAAGGGCGGCACGTCGCTTTCCAAGGGCTTCGGGCTGATCCAGCGCTTTTCCGAAGACATCGACGTCACCGTCTTCCGCGATGATCTCGGGGAGGCACACAGCGTTGACGAATTGCAGAAACTGAGCGGGAAGAAGCGGGAAAAGGCACTCGATGCAATCCGCCTAGCCTGCGAAGCCTATATCGGCGGACCGCTGTTTGCCAATCTGACCGAATTGGCGGCGGCGACGGCGGAGCGGACCGGGATCGCCGCGGAGCGCCTCGTGATCAGACGCGACAAGGATCTGCAGACTTTGCTCGTCCAATATCCGTCGGCGACGCCGGCGGACGGCTATGTCGACAAGTTGGTGCGAATCGAGTCCGGTGCCAAGTCGGCGCTCGACCCCAATTCCCAACGTACCGTGCGGCCTTACCTCAGCGAGGATGTGCCTCAATTCGATTTGATCGTGCCGAACGTCACCATCGTCGACGCCGAACGAACTTTTTGGGACAAGGTCGTCATTCTTCATGGCCTCCGCCGCTGGTTCGACAGCAAAGGCTCGCTCCGTCAGGACGGTCACCGCGTCTCGCGCCATTACTACGATATGGATCAGTTGCTCGGATCCGAGGTGGGCTCACGTGCCACTGAGGATATGGCGCTAGGCGCCGACTGCGTCGCGCATGCTCGTGTATTTTTCAATCGGCCAGCGTTCGACTTGGCGAGCGCGCATCCACCAACCTTCGCACTCACGCCTGAAGGCGACATGTATGATGCACTCGCTCGCGACTACAGTGCCATGCAGGGCATGATCTTTGGCCCAGCCCCGCCCTTTGCGGAGGTGATCGAAAACATCGCCAGTTTGGAAGCAAGGCTCAACGCGCTAAGCGAGCGGGACTGAAATCCGCGCGCAAGCGTGAGAGCTGATCGCCCGGCACGACGTCACCACTTTTCCGCATCGCTCTCACAGGAACTGCTCGCCGGCATGATCATCGAAGATTGAAGCATCGCGGACGTAATCCGCGACCGTGTCGAGTGACTTATGCCGCGAGTGGTCCTTCATTTTGAACAGGTTCGCCCGCTTGGCCGCCGCCTCGGTCAGAAAGCCGGCGCGCAGCGAGTGGCCGGAATAGGCTGAGGAATCGAGCCCCGCCGCGGCTGCGGTCGCCTTGACCAGGCGCGCGACCGTCTTGTCGGTGATCGGATCCTCGGTGACGCCGTCCGATCGGGTCAAACGACGGAATACCGGCCCCTGGCGCGGTTCCCCGGTGACAGGATCCGGGTCGTTCATCCCTGCCGCCTCCAACCAGGTGCGCAGCGATGCGACCGGCCGAATGAACCTGCCTTCGGGAATGGCAATAACCTGGCCCAGCGCTTCCTGGTCGCGCTTCGAGCGCGGGATGGTGATCCGCAGACCAGAAGGTACGAACTGCAGCGCGTCGAGCTGCATGTCGGCGATCTCCGAGCGCCGGAAAGCGCCCGCCATACCCAGCGCCAGGATCGCCCGATCCCGCGTCGCCCTGATCCCCGTGCCCTCGATCGTCGCGATCATGGCCTTGAGCACGTCCGCTTCCGCCGGTGCCTTCTGTCCCTTCTTCCGCGCATATTTCCGGCGGACGCCGCCCATCATTTGGGCGATGATGCCCGCTCCGTCGCGCGCGGCCGGCGAGGCAAGGCCCGCCTCGCGATGGTGGTGGTTGATGGCCGCGATGCGCCGGCCGATCGTAACCGGGGCGATGCCGCCCTCGGCTTCGACATGAGCAAACAGCGCGACCATATCGGGATGTGCGGGAAGCGCCTCGACGTTGCGCGCATCGCAGAAGTCGCAGAACCGCTCCCAGTCCGACGCATAGGCCTTTTGGGTCGAGCTGGCCTTGGAGGCTGCCAGGGTGTGGCGCGCGCCCTCGATCTCGGCCAGCAGGTCGCCGGGCAGGTCGGTCGAGATCGGGAGTTGGTCGCGGCTCATAGCGTCTCGTGCTGGTGGTCGCGCGATGTTAACCGGGGGCAACCTCGTTGCCAAATGCTATGTCCGAGAATCGCGGTTATCGGACATGAGGTTTCGTTTTCAACAATCCGTTGAAACGACCCATTCGGTGAAATTGGCCTGGCCCCGCTGTCGTTCGGAGCGGCGGGACGTCAGTCCTGGGGCAGCCAGAAGGCAAGCATGCGTCGTGTCTCACCTGTCTTGCGGCGGCGTTGCCAGTTCGGACTGCGCGACAGAAACTGGAAGGGATCGCGATGTTCGCGCGCTGCCTCATCGAGATAGGCGCGCCAACGATAGTGGCTGTAGGTCTGCATGGCATTAATCGCGTAGTGCATGGCAACGCCGCTATGGCCGCGGATGACAAGGAAGTTCTCGTCATTCTTCTCGCTTGCCGACTTCGAGAAATTGTGTGAGCCCGTAACGACGATGGGATCATCGGTGAACGGATCGATCACCAACACCTTGGAATGGGTGATCGCGTGGCCGATGCTTTGGCGAAATTCGGCTGCGGTGCCCTCGACGGCCCACTCGCCCACTGTCTTCCCGACGCCCGAGGCCTGAGTTGCGTCCAGGAAGAAGTCCTCGGAGTTCTGCTTCAGCAATTTGAACTCTTCGAGACCAGCGCCGGTGAACCGGGTAGCGACGCCGCGCACATAGAGGTCCTTCTGCCCCTGCATTTCCAGGAGGGTCCGGACGGGTTCGTTGCCGGGCTGGAACATTACGAAGAAGATGCCCTGTTTCGCACTCTTCACGAGTTCGACCAGCGCCTCGGTATCGATCTGGGTCGAGAAGGGAGAGAACCAGCTGTCGACCAGAGCGCCTCCGAGCGGCAAATCCCGCAAAGGCTCGTCATTCGACGCAAGCAGCGCGTCGGTGATCTCATCGCCGGACTCGGCCAGCAGCGCGAACTGCGCTTCGAAGCGCGCGGCGAGCTCCGCGTTCTCCAGCATGATGCCGTTGTTCAACTGCGTGCAAAGACCCGTGGGGGTCCAGTTGGTGCTTCCTGTCCAGACCTTTTCGGGAATGAAGGCCTCGCCGGCGCGGCGGCCGATCACGACGAACTTGTTGTGCGCCAGGCCGTCGGGAGCAAGAAACCGGTCATGGACCAAGCACTCCGCGTCGTTGAGCGCCGTCCGGGCTTCTGCATTCTGGTCCTCGCCCTGCTTGTCGACGCTACCGTTCGCGAGCACGATGTGTGCGCGTCGTCCGATCGCCGCCAAGGCATCGATAAGCTCTTCATCGTCCAACTCGTAAAGCGCCGCATGAAGTTCGAGATCCGCGGTCTCCTCAACCTCCTTCATCATCGCAAGCAGGCACGCGCGCAGCGTTCCGCCGAGAAACGCACGGGCTTCGTGATCGACTTGCTCGCTGACGACGACGGCGGTCGCCTTCAGTTCCTGAAGCGTTATTCCCTTTCGCTTCATGTAGCGGGCCATGAACTGAGAAAGCACATAGCCGCGGTTGAAGTGAACGCTGACGCCGTCGCCGCAGTCGGCGCTCAAGGTCAGCATCGGCGACCAGTCGCTTGCCGGCCCATCCCGAAGCTCGCCATCCGCTCCGACAACCCGCGCGACAACACGATAGGCGATCTGGTCGCCAAGATCCGCGGCATGGTCCGTCCAGTCGTAGCGCTGGAACGGCCAGAGCTGCGACGACCGCGCCGTCAGCTGGTTGCCATCTGCATCCGTCTCCACGTCGTCTTCGAACCCAACGCGATTGGAGAGGTACTTGGGAGGGTTGTCCCCGCGCTTGCACTCAATGGCGAAACCCAGGCACTGCGGAATATCCGCATCGTGGTTCCAGACGAGATGGACATCGTCTGCGTTCGAGCAGACCTTGAGCGCGATCATAGCTGTTCCCCCCACCGAAGCTCCACGCTGGGCGTATCGCAATTTACCTAAGATAGCGCTGTTCCATGACTTGCGCGCGACACAAATCGAACTTGATCTCCTCTCTGCCAACTACACGGCAAGTCCGGGCCATCTTCCCACGGTCCAGTCAAGCCGCCGACCGGCGTCATTGGCCGCCCGTTGCTGCTGGGATCGCTGCTCCGGTCTTCCCGCATGTCCCGGCTCTGCGGCGACGACACGGGATGCTTGACGACGCCATGTGAACGACCTCGCGCACGCGACGACGCGGTCGCGGAAATCGTCGTAGAACGGCTGGTCCCACAGATGGTTCTCGGCATCGACTGTCTCGTCCACCTTTTTCAGCCGATGAGGCTTTTCAACGACGCGTTGAAGAGGCCTTTTCGGTGAAACGACGTAATATCGACCCGTTGGCGAATTCACTGCACACTGAATATGGACAAACAGCCGAATATGTGACAGAGAGCCCTTATTCAATGGGCAGTAAATATGCTAAAGTTTCAACAGGAAGAGCAAGAGCTCCTTGATGGGCTTATCGATGCGATTGGGGGTTTGCCCGAGGGGCAGGCCTGGATTGAAGGGCGTGAAGTCGCGCTTAAGCCCCGTGGCGGCAAGGTTGATGCGATCGTCGATGCGATGGTCGCCGGCCGGGCGCTCCAACTGCTCGTCGAAACCAAGCGCGAAGCGTTTCCGCGCGATGTGCGCGAGGCGGTCTGGCAGCTGCGTAACCATCTCGCCGATCACGCTGGCTACAATCGAGAAGTCGTACCCTTCTTTGTCGCCAGGGCGATCTCGCCGGGCGCGCGCGACATTTTACGCGCGGAAAAAATCGGCTTCTATGACCTTGGCGGATCGCTCTACATCCCCTCGCCGAGCACCTTCGTCTACATAGACCGTCCGGTTCCCGCGAAGAGCAACAAGGCCTTCGGGTCTATCTTTCAGGGCCAGCGAGCTCGAGTCGTGCAGGAAATATTCGCGAGACGCCCTGCGTGGGTTAGTGTCAAACAGATCGCCGAGGATGCCGAAGTCTCGGCCGCGACGGCATCGGACACCCTGCGGGAGATGGAACGCCGCGAATGGGTCGAAGTCGAGGGCTCCGGACCCTCGAAGCTGCGCCGGCTGTCCGCGCCCGGGCCTGTGCTCGACGCATGGACCGCCTTCATCGGCGACCAGAAGCCGGCAAAGCTGAGGCGCTACTATGTGTCGGGCGCCGATACCGAGAATCTGGCCCGCAAGCTCGATCAGGCCTGCCTGAAAGCCGACGCCGCCTATGCTGTAACGGCGGAGGTGGCCGCGCAAGCTTATGCGCCATACCTCTCTAATGTCTCGCAGCTGCGCTGTCGGATCGTGCCCGGTCCACCTCAGGAGCGGGCCCTTGAAAGGCTCCAAGCGCGGCCGGTGAGCGAAGGGTGGAATCTTGGGATCATCGAGACGAGAGCGCGAGGGGACGTGACCGTTGGAGAACGCGTCGATGGCGTCGCCCTCGCTCCTCCTCTGCAGGTCTATATCGATCTTCTTCAGGGCTCGGGTCGGGCCAAGGAGCTGGCCGCGCACCTGCGCCAGGAAAGGCTCGATCGCTGATGGCCAAACCTCGCACCATCGGCGGCTATGCCGCTGCCGTCACTGAAGGCTGCGAACGCGTCCTTGTGACGCTCCTACGCGGCTTGGGCCCCTGGAAGGATTCGGTCTTTCTCGTTGGCGGGCTCGCGCCGCGCTATATCATCACGGCCCGCCCGCCAAAGATACCGCGCCATGCCGGCACCGGCGACGTCGATGTCGTCGTCGACATCGCCATGCTCACCGACACCAAGGCCTATCAGACGCTCGAAGAAAATCTGCGGGCGATGGGGTTCGAGCGAGCGGAGAACGAAGCAGGCAAAAAGCAGTCCTGGCGTTGGCGAGCTGAGATTGAGGGTGGCGCCATCATGATCATCGAGTTTCTGGCAGACTCGCCCGAGCTCAGTGGCGGCCGCGTGACCGAGCTTCCGACTGAGGGAAACGTTACCGCAATCAACATCCCTCACGCCTCGATGGTCTTCGATCTTCACGACAAAGTCGAGATCACCGCGGAACTGCTGAACGGCGGCGGCCGGGCAACCGAGATCGTGCGCTATGCCGACATCGTCAGTTTTACCTGCCTCAAGGCCTTCGCCTTTGATCACCGTGCCGAGCCCAAGGACGCGCACGATCTGGTGTATTGCATTGAGCACTATGAGGGCGGCGCTGACGCGCTCCGGGCGACCTTCAGGGCGGCGATGGAGGGCCCGCACGAGGCCGTGATCCACGACGCGCTTGCTAAGCTCCGTGTCCGTTTTGTTGATCCCAACCCGGATGAGAGCCATCTGCGCGACGGGCCGACGGCTGTCTCCCGTTTCGAGAACGATGATGCCGGCCCAGTTGAGGATGAGGACGCACGCAACAGGCGGATTCTTCGCCAGCGCCGTGCGGCGGACGTGATGCAGAATTTTCTCGCTACGCTAGATTGAAGGTCGAAAGTTCGCGTAAGCTCTTTGACTTGATCGCGGCGGCCGGTTTTCCTGGGAGATCTGCACATCCACAGTATCGCCGGGTCACACGATATCACCGACGCGTTAGCAACGCCCGAGGCGATCGTGCGCACCGCGCGATTGTTGATCACCTAGCTTGGCGAAGGTGGAAAGAGTTGATGGAGCGGAGCGAACGGCAGTCCTGTTTCAGCGGCGTGCCGGACTTTACGCTCGAGAACCGTGTCGATCGGGATATTGCGGTCGAGCGCTTCATAGATGTCTCGCCCTTCCATGCAGATAACCCGTTTGGCGGCCTGCCCGAATGCTTGGAGGCCGACGTCGGTAAAGCCGCCGAAGCTCACGAAGAGCCCCCTTGCCCAAGACGCCTTTTGTTCGACCTTGCCGTGAAAGCCGTGCAACTCCAGAACCCCGATCGGCTCTTTCTGCCATTTCGCTTCGAGCAAGTAGGTTTCATGCCCTAACTGGAAGCTGCCGTCGATCTGTTCGCCGACAAGCGTAAAAGGCGCCCGAGCGTTAAGGTAAAAGGTGTCGAACAGGCGCTTGAGGTATTTCTCGAACGCATAGCCTCGAGGATGGGCATCAAGATCCCACAACGTATTCAGCTCGTCGCGGAGCTCTTCATATTGGCGACGATTGAAGATGGGCTTGGGTGCGATGCCGGCCACCCCCTCCCCGCGCTCGAGGCGGTTGATAAGGGCGAGAAGCTGCCCTTCGCCAAGTGGGCGAATATCGCTTCGTAGGTGCGCCGGAATCCCGTCCCGATGTGCCATTAGGCGAGACAGGACGCGTGCCGCCGATGCGTCATCGACCTGCTTTAGAAATGAGCGGAGGCGGTTCGCCTTCGAGGTCCCCTCTGTCGCATAGTCGTCACCATAAAGGTCGACATCAAACTCGAGGGTAAAGAACTCGGCCAGCGTCTTGTTGGAGAAGTCGAGGACATAGCCTTTGCTTTCGCCGCGAAGCACTTCCTCGATCATGATCAGTTCGGCAGAGACGATCGAACTCATCGGTCACGCGTCCCGCGTCAGCCAGCCCACGACGATCCGCTCGAAATCGACATAGGGTATCTTGGCGGGATCGAACTCCAGCGCCGCCGCGAGCGCAGGTAGGTCTGCACTGAATTGATCATACAAGCGGACGATCTTGTCGCCGCTCGAAATTTGGCGGCGAGAAACGTTCGCGAGCCAGTCACGCGTTTCGCGAATGGCGGCTTCGGCTCTCCCACCATGCTCATGGATATCCATCCCCGCCAGATCCGAGATGAACTTCTGATAGCGGAAGCGTTCGATATCGAGGATCAGCAGGCGCTTGTCATGCTGGGCGGTGTCGCCATAGCGCTTGGCGCCGAGGAAGAGGCCGAGTTCGAGCGGCATGTTGAAGCGCGGTAGCGCGTGATCCTTGTCCGGCTCGGTTCGGGAGAGATCGTGGATCCCGTATCGGCATTCCTGGATCAGGCCATAAAGCTTCTCGATGCGGGTTTGGCCGCCATCATCGAGCTCGCGCGCTGAACGCGGGCGAAAGCCGCATGCGAAAATCGTAAAAACCAGCGCTTGGAAAATCGGTTTGAAGTCTGGGTCGAAGGGACAGTTTATGAAAACATCGTCCGTTGACAGCCGCGCCGGTGCCAAACCTATTTCTTCGAGCTATAGACAGTATTCGCAGCCAACCGGGCCTTGGCGATCGTGACCTTACCGCCTTTGCTGGCCGGGGCGAGCACGAACTGACCCGTCACGGCGCTGCGGCCGAGCTTCTTGGCGCCCGTGCTGGTGCTCTTGCTGGTCGTTGAGGAAGCTGCAGTCGCCATGCTTGATATGTGCTCTTTTGTAGTCGGATTCGCAAGCCTTAGGCGCTCGTAACACCCTTGGAGGACAAACGTGGACATTCGGTTGAACGCAACGCCCAAGGGCAACGGATTTCAGGCCACCATCACCTTCTCGAGCGGGGTATCGATAAGTTCGGCAGAGGCATTCCCGAGTGAAGCAGAAGCGGTCCTGGCTGCGGCCGAGAAGCTGCTACAGATGCCCGATCGGGTTCAGCGCCTCGCTGACGAGGAACGGGAACCCGGCCCCGGCTGAGCCCGCCGACGCAGGACGGTGAGCGCTTCGGGCATGATCGTATAAACCGCTTCGCGCTGGGCACCGCGGTTCTCGTGATCAACCCGATAGCCTTGGTAGTGGCGGCGAAGCAGCCCCCGCGCACGAGATCCGATACCGTCCGGCTAACATTGCAGCGACCCGAACTGCGCACACGCTCGCGGACCTTGCTGTCGATTACATCCTCAGCCTCGGCACGATCGGCCGGCAGCTGCTTTGCCTGTTCAAGTTCGGCTCGAACGGCCTCGACCGTCGATCGTCTGCGCGAATCCCGCTGCCCCATGGGAACAAGCGCGTCGCAGAGCCAGTCCCGCACAGGGACGACGCTGTTACCGGTCATTACGTAGGGGCCGGCGCTGCCCTGGTCGTCCGCGACTTCCGCAAGAAGCTGGAGGAGCATGAAGGCAAATTTCGGGCGTGACGATGCAACCGCAACAGCGGCCAAAAGTGCCGGAGTGTCCATGCTTTTGCGGTTTGCCGCTTGTTCAAAAAGGTCGGCCTGGTGGAACATAGAGAGAATCTACGCTGCCTCGCAGCGGATGTGAATCCCGTACGTGCATGAAGCAGCATCTTTTTCGATGATAGCGTGGCGTCTCGCGGGCGTCGGAGACGCGCCTTGACTCGGAGGCAGCACACC
This sequence comes from Sphingomonas psychrotolerans, assembly GCF_002796605.1. Taxonomy (NCBI): domain Bacteria; kingdom Pseudomonadati; phylum Pseudomonadota; class Alphaproteobacteria; order Sphingomonadales; family Sphingomonadaceae; genus Sphingomonas; species Sphingomonas psychrotolerans. The sequence goes on along the minus strand of NZ_CP024924.1, from coordinate 6,390 downwards.
TAGAACATAAAGGGAACGAATCAACGTGCCCCGAGTCTCTTGAATGCCATGCGTCAATCCAATGTCCTCGAAGATCTGCGAACGCGCATCGCGCAAATCGAAGGCGTGGGCGTTCGGCATGCGGCCATTCCGTTCGGCGTCGACGAGCTAGATCGACACTTGCCTGGGGCAGGCATCGCCACGGGTTCCCTGCACGAGATCACAGGCAGCCCCGATCTTGCGGATGATGCGTGCGCGACCGTCTTTCTAGCCGGCATCCTCGCACGGATCGATGGACCGGTTCTCTGGTGCTTGCGCTGGCGCGACCTTTTCGCCCCAGCCCTTCACCTGGCCGGTCTTCACCCCGACCGGGTGATCCATGTCGAGGCAGGAAGTGATGCCAACGTGCTTTTGGCCATGGAGGAATGCCTGCGGCATCCCGGCATTGCGGGGGTTGTCGGAGAAGTGGCGAAATACTCGACGACGGCGTCGAAGCGGCTTCAGCTGGCCGCGGAGAGCTCGGGCGTGGCAGCCTTCGTGTTCCGCCGGGCCTCGAAGCTGGAGCAGGCCGCTGAAGGACAGCGGCTGTGACGCGGTGGCGGATATTTGCAGCGCCGAGCGAAGATCTCGGCATTCCCAGTCTCGGCCGCTCGCGATGGCGCGTCGAACTGGAACGCGTGCGCGGCGGTAATCCGCACTCCTGGATCGTGGAGGCGTGCGATGCGACGGGTCGTATCGCTCTTCCTGCCGCACTGGTCGACCGACCGGCTGCGGCGGAAGAGCGCAAATTCGTCGCCTGAGCGGCGCGATCCAGTCACCGACGATGGACCGCTGGTGACGGCCATCCCGGATCACGGTCGCCGCGCCATCGCGGCAATCGACGCTGGTGCTCGCGCGCTCGGCATCAAGCCAGGAATGACGGTCACGAAGGCACGCGCGCTCGCGCCCGAACTTCAGGTGGTTGACGCGGAGCCGGATGCGGATCTCGAAGGCCTCCGCCGCCTCGCGCTATGGGCAGGTCGCCGGTACTCACCGTTCGTTTCACCCGATGCGCCGGACGGGATTTGGCTCGACATCACCGGTTGCGCGTCGCTGTTCGGGACAGAGAAGGCCCTCCTCAAGGATCTCCATCGTCGTGTCGCGGCGTCCGGGCTCTCGGTGCAAATCGCGGTCGCCGACACGGCAGGCTGCGCCCACGCCGTTGCACGACACGTCCCTGCTGGTCGGCCCGTGACGATCGAGCCGGGCGATCACCGCAGGGCTATCGCGATCCTCCCGATATCGGCGCTCCGACTTCCAGGAAGCGATGTCGAAGCCCTGCGAAAATTGGGGTTCGAGCGCATCGAACAGCTCATCGGCGCGCCGCGACCGCCGCTGGCCAAGCGGTTTGGCCGTGAGCTGCATCGACGTCTCGACCAAGCATTGGGGACGCTTCCTGAGCCGATCGATCCCATCTTTCCCGAACACCTCCCGAAGGCGCGGCGGGGGTTCATGGAGCCTATCGCGACGCCCGAAGCCTTCAGCTTGGTGATCGGCGACCTGGTGGCGGATGTCGTCGACCAGCTTAGCGATATCGGGAAAGGCGCGCGCCGGCTCGATTGCTATTTCCATAGGGTCGACGGGCACAATCAGGCGATCCGGGTCGGAACAGCGGCAGCGTCTCGTGATGCGCGCCATCTCGCCAAGCTGCTCTGCGCTAAAATCGAGACGATCGAACCCGGCGAAGGCATCGAAGTCATGACGCTGGTCACCCCGCTCGCCGAAGCTCTGCGTTCAACGCAGGGCGAAGGGCTCGAGAGCCTTGGGCGCCGGGGTCCAGACCTCGCCGCTCTGGTCGATGCGCTCGCCAATCGGTTCGGTCAACGCAGCCTTCATCGGGTCAGTCCGCAGGCGAGCGCGATGCCCGAGCGCTCGACGATCATGCGGCCGGCACTCAGCAGGATCACCGACGCGGGATGGGATGACGACCTCCCCCGGCCGGCCCGCATGCTGGATCGGCCCGAGCCGATCGAAGTGATTGCGGGTCTGCCGGACGATGCTCCGCGCATATTCATTTGGCGTCGCAAACGGTACCGTGTGACCCACGGAGACGGCCCGGAACGCCTCCATGGCGAATGGTGGCGTGAGAGCGGAATTGAGGCCGAAAATGCCCTCACTGTCCGCGACTATTATCAGGTCGAGACCCAGACGGGTGGGCGCTACTGGCTGTTTCGCTCAGGCGACGGGACCAGCCATGCCACCGGCAACATGCGCTGGTTCATTCATGGCGCGTTCGCATGACGAGCGATGCTCGCTATGTCGAGCTGCAGGTTACGACGCATTTCAGCTTCCTGCGCGGCGCGTCGTCGCCCGAAGAGTTGTTCGCCGCCGCGGCTCTGCTGGGACTGCCCGCACTCGGTATCATCGATCGCAGCTCCGTGGCAGGCATAGTGCGGGCCTGGGACGCCGAGAAGACGACGGGCGTGCGATCGATCGTCGGCTGCCGGCTCGATCTCGTGGATGGCACCGCCCTTCTCCTCTATCCGACCGATCGCGCTGCTTATGGTCGGATGTGTCGCTTGCTAAGCATAGGCAAAGAGCGCGCCGGCAAGGGAGCCTGCCATCTCGACTGGCCAGACGTCGAGCAATGGCATGAGGGTCTCATCGCGATCCTCGTTCCGGATCGCGCGGATACGGTGGCGGAGCTGGCGCTCGCGCGTGCAAAGAGGATCTTCCGGGATCGCCTGTATCTGGCGCTATCCATTCGCCGCCGGCCGAAGGACGCGATCCGGCTGCGCGATCTCGCGAACATGGCGGCAGCAGCCCGCGTCCCGACCGTCGCCACAAATGACGTGCTCTACCATTCGCCTGATCGGCGGATGCTGCAGGATGTCGTGACCTGCGTCCGGGAGCGATGGCACAATCGACGAGCTTGGCGATCGGAGAGAGCGATTTGCAGACCGCTACCTGAAGACCGGCGAGGAAATGGAGCGTCTGTTCCGGCGATACCTCAGGGATGCCTCGCCGGTCTCGCGCACGCTGGAGGTGGCGAAGCGCTGCACGTTCAGCCTGGAGGAATTGCGCTACCAATATCCCGACGAGATCAGCGTTCCTGGCCGAACACCACAGGAAGAGCTGGAGCGGCTTACGTGGGAGAAGGCGCCCGAGCGCTATCCCGAAGGGATCGAGGGTAAGGTTCGCACCCAGCTCGAGCACGAACTGAAGCTGATCGCTGATCTTGAATATGCGCCTTACTTTCTGACGGTCCATTCGATCGTCGCGGAGGCGCGGCGCCGCGAGATCATCTGCCAGGGGCGAGGCTCTGCGGCTAATAGCGCTGTTTGTACGTGCTCGGCATCACATCGATCGATCCCGTCCGGTCTGAGCTCCTGTTTGAGCGCTTCGTCTCGGCCGAACGGCGCGAGCCTCCCGATATCGACGTCGATTTCGAGCATGAACGACGCGAAGAAGTGATCCAGTGGATTTACGAGACCTACGGCCGGACCCGGTCCGCGCTGACTGCGGTCGTCACCGCTATCGTGCGCGCGAGCCGTTCGCGACGTCGGCAAGGCGCTGGGTCTCAGCGAGGACATGACCGCCGGCTTGTCGAGCGCGGTCTGGGCCTGGAGCCGTGAGGGCGTCGAGGAGAAGCACGCTGAGGAGCTCAATATGGATCTCAGCGATCGGCGTCTCGCGCTGACCCTGGAACTGGCGCGGCAGCTCATCAATACTCCCCGCCATCTGTCGCAGCATCCGGGCGGATTCGTTCTGACGCGCGACCGGCTCGATGAGCTTGTTCCGATCGAGCCAGCGGCCATGGAAGACCGACAGGTGATCGAATGGGATAAGGACGATATCGACCTGTTGGGGTTTATGAAGGTCGACGTTCTGGCTCTCGGCATGTTGTCATGCATGCGCCGGGCGTTTGAATTCCTGGAGAACGACAAGGGACTGAAGCTCGATCTTGCCACGATACCGGCCGAAGATCCGGCGACCTACGCGATGATCCGAAAAGCCGACACCTTGGGCGTTTTTCCAGATCGAAAGCCGAGCGCAGATGGCCTCCATCCCGCTGATGGCGCCGCGCACCTTTTACGACCTGATCATTCAGGTGGCGATCGTCCGGCCGGGTCCGATTCAGGGGGATATGGTCCACCCCTACCGACGACGGCGCAACGGTGAGGAGGAGGTCACCTACCCGACCGAAGAGCTTCGACGCGTGCTCGAGAAGACCTTGGGCGTACCCCTGTTTCAGGAGCAGGCGATGCGCGTAGCGATCGAGTGCGCCGGCTTCACGGCGAGCGAAGCCGATTTGCTTCGCCGCGCGATGGCGACCTTCAAGCTAACCGGTGGCGTCTCGCATTTCCGCGACAAGCTGATCGATGGGATGGTGAGCAGGGGATATGATCAGGAATTTGCCGAGCGGACGTTCAAACAGATTGAGGGCTTTGGATCCTACGGCTTCCCCGAAAGTCACGCCGCGAGCTTCGCGCTGATCGCCTACGCGAGCAGCTGGATGAAATGCCACCATCCGGACGTCTTTTGCGCAGCGTTGTTGAACGCGCAGCCCATGGGCTTCTACGCGCCAGCGCAGATTGTACGCGACGCACGCCAGCACGGCGTGGAGATTCGTCCGATCGATGTGAACCACAGCCGATGGGACTGTACGCTCGAGCCTGCGGCGGTCGCTATCTCGCCGTCAGGCTCGGACTCCGTATGGTACGAGACCTGGCGAATGGCGACGCGGCGTCGATCGTCACCCGCCCGCGCGAACACGCCTTACGAGAGAGTATCGAGGAAATACAGCGGCGCGCTGGTGTCGGCCGCGGCGCGCTCGACCGGATTGGTGAAGCGATGGTTTCGGATCGCTAGGCAGTAACAGGCGAGAGGGGCTGTGGAGCGTTAAGGGCCTGGGCAATGCAGCGCTGCCGCTGTTCGCCGCAGCTGACGAACGGGAAGGCAAGTTGCGGGCGGAAGCGGTCGAGCCGACCGTCATTCTCGCACCGATGGGCGAAGGTGCGGAAGTGGTCGAAGATTACCGGGCGTCCGGTCTGTCGCTGCGCGCGCATCCCCTCGCCTTCCTCCGCGACGAGCTGCGCGCCCGAAAGATGATCACCTGCGAGGAATTACAGACCGTGAAGGATGGTCGGTGGATCAATCTGGCGGGGATTGTGCTGGTGCGTCAAAAGCCCGGTTCGGCGAAAGGGGTCATGTTCATCACGCTGGAAGATGAGACCAACGTCGCCAATCTGGTCGTGTGGACCAACGTCTTCGAGAAACATCGCCGCATCGTGCTCGGCGCCTCTATGATGGGCGTACGCGGCCAGGTGCAGCGCGAAGGCAGTGTGATCCATGTGATCGCCCAGCGACTGGACGATCTTTCGCCCTTGCTCGCTACCGTTGGCAATCGAACGGATGTCGCCGATATTTACCGCACCAGTCGGGCCGATATCGTCAAAAGTCCCGTAGGCCCTGACCCCCGCGATCCTGCCCACTCGCCGTTGGGGAGGCAGCCACGCGACATTTTCATACCGGATCTACGGCTTGGCTCCGGGATCATTCCTGGGCAACCGACGGAAGGCATCAAGATTAAACCTCGGGACTTCAGATAGCGATGCCGCCGGCGGAGCCGGGCCGACGGTCGGACCCTAGACCGCCCTCGTTCAATGAAGCGTCCCGTCGCTTTCGAGCGTGAGCGCCACGGCATTGCGAATGACAAACCATGCCGACAACTGTTCGAGATTACCGGACGCTCTCAATGCGTCGATCTTCAGTTGAAGGACGGTCGCCACATCATCGCCGTGCTGAGCGATCAGCTCGCGCGCGATTTGAAAGACTAGCGCTTCGTCGTCCTCGCTCACTCCTTAAACTTACCCAAGATCTTAGGGCGACGCTACCATGCCCTAAGGCCGTCGGAGCGGCAGTGGCCGCTTTTACCGTTTCAGATATTCTTCAACGGCGTCGGCGCCGTTGCCGACAGCCTTCACCGCCTCAGCAAGCTTGTCGCGGCTCACGCCGAACTTCTTCGACCAGTACGTGACCTCGTAATCTTCGCCGAGCGCAACGCGCGAGCTGTCCTGTGGACCACGGAGGGTCTTGTCATCAGCCATGGCATTTCTCCTTGAGCTTGTTGGTCTTGCTCCCCTGCAACGCGGGTATCACGCCCGGGTTTTCCTGTTCGGCTCACGCGCTCTGAGGCAGTCGATGAGGCGAGTCTCATCGGCGGTGGAACGAGTCCGGCAGGCATGAGTATCATCGTCATGGTCAAGGTGGTCACCACGGAGAGCCGGAGCGGAGCCGGTCGAGCGCGTAAGGCAGCCTCCGCGCGAGCGCTGAAGCCGCCGCCGTTCCAGCCCGTCCAACTGGCAACCCTGGTCGACACGGTGCCGACCGGCGATCGCTGGCTCCATGAAATGAAATATGACGGCTATC